>JAISGL010000170.1 GCA_031263125.1 Opitutaceae bacterium
CGCCCCCTCCCCACTCCGCCGCCCACCCGCACCCCCCCCACCTTCAGCCCTACAGCCCTTCAGTCCTTCAGCCCTTTCCCTCTCAGCCCTTTCCTTGCCCTCCCTGTTGCGCCTCACGCCTGCCGCCCTGCTCGCCCAACTCCGCCGCCTCGACCAAACCGACCCCCGCACCCGTGCGATCACGCAAGACATCCTCCCGCAAATTGAAGAACGCCTCCGCTTCCTCGACCACGTCGGCCTCGGCTACCTCACGCTCGACCGCCCCACGGAAACCCTCAGCGGAGGCGAAGCGCAACGCATCCGCCTCGCCGCGCAACTCGGCTCCAACCTCTCCGGCGTCCTCTACGTCCTCGACGAACCCAGCATCGGCCTGCACGCCCGTGACAACGCCCGCCTGATAAAAACCCTCGAAACCCTCCGTGCCAAAGGCAACACGCTCCTTGTGGTTGAGCACGACGACGAACTCATGCGCCACGCCGACCGCATCATAGACCTCGGCCCCGCCGCCGGCATCCACGGAGGCGAACTCCTCGCGGAAGGCACGCCGTCGGAAATCCGCAAAACCCCCTCCTCCCTGACCGGCATCTTCCTGAAAAAAGGCATCAAGCACCCCCTCCGCGGCGCCTACCGCGCCCTCCCGCCCCTCTGAAACACAAACACGGCACTTGCCCGCCCCCAACACTCACGCCAATAATTCCCTCCCTAAAAAAATGCTTTTCGAACGCCAAAAACGCCTGCTCGCGCTCCTTGATGCCCTCGGTGGGAATATCAGCGCGCTTGATTTTCAAAAATTGTTGTTCCTCTACTGCTCAAAATCCGAGGAAGAACCCTCCTACGAATTTGTGCCGTATCGCTTTGGATGCTTCTCGTTTACATCCTATGCGGACAAACACCGCCTGATTGAACGCGGACTCCTTGCCGACGACGAACGCAATTGGAAACTGACTGACGCCGGCAAAAAAGCCGCCACGGTGACTTGGGTCACGCGGACAACCATGAAACAATTTGCCCAAACGCACGATTCGCTCCGGGGCAATCAACTTGTCGCCCACACCTACCGCCAGTCTCCATATTACGCGATACGCAGCGAAATGGCCCCGCGCCTTCTGGCCAAAGACCCGCGCGCGCTTGCCGCCATCGAAGCCTCGCGCCCGCCACCCGCGCGCGCCGGCATCTGCACCATCGGCTACGAAGGCCGCAGCCTCGAAAATTACCTGAACATCCTCATCAAACAAAGCATCACCCTGCTCTGCGACGTCCGCCGCAATCCGCTCAGCCGCAAATACGGCTTCTCAAAAAGCACCCTCTCAAAATCCTGCGGACACATTGGCATACGCTATGAACATTTGCCTGAACTCGGCATCGCCCCGGAAGAACGCCGCGAACTCAACACGCAGGAAGATTATGACGCGCTCTTCGCCGTTTATGAACGCGACAGCCTCCCCGGACAAACCGGCGCCCTCCGCCTCATAAAATCCTGGGTGGACGAAGGCCACCACGTCGCGCTGACCTGTTTTGAACACCTGCCCTGCCAATGCCACCGCCACTGCGTGGCAAACGCCCTGGAAAAGCTGTTTGGCCCGGCGCTTGAGCCACGCCATCTGTAATCGCCAGCCCGCAAACGCCACGCCACGCTCCCTCCCTTTTTTCCATGCCCCGCGAACGCATTCTCATAGCCGTCAAAACCTATCCCGCCCTCTCACAAAAATACGGGGAAACCGTATGCACCGCGGGCATACGCCCTGACGGCACATGGATGCGCATCTACCCGGTTCCCTTTCGCCGTTTGGAAGATGAAGGGCATTACAAAAAATTCGACTGGATAGAAGCCGATTTCCGCCCCGCGACATTCGACCCGCGCCCCGAGACATTTCATCCAACGGACTTCAGCCAGTTTGTTCCACGCGGTCACGTCGGCAAAAATGACGGATGGCGCGAGCGCCGCCATTATCTGCTCAACCAAACCACGGTTTACACAGACATCACCACGCTCATTGAAAAAGCGAAGCAAAACATCCTCTCACTGGCCATGTTCAAGCCAGCCCGCATCCTCGGTTTTATCTGTGAAAATGACGACCGCGAATGGGACCCCGGCAAAATCGAAATCATGCGGCAAAAAGCAAGGCAGGGAGAATTGTTTCCCGAAGAATCCTGGCGGCAGACATTCAAGCTCATCCCAAAACTGCCCTACGCCTTCTCATACCGGTTTGAAGACATAAATGGCCGGCAATGCACCTTGCAGATATTGGATTGGGAATGCGGACAACTTTACTGGAACTGTTGCCGGCAAAATGGAGAAGACGAAGAAGACGCCATTCAAAAAGTCCGCGACAAATATTTCCAAGAACTCACCCGCCGTGATCTGTATTTCATCCTGGGCACGACCCAACAGCACCATTTCACCGCGCCTAATCCGTGGGTCATCATCGGCCTCTTTTACCCGCCTCACCAACCACAGCTTGAACTGAACCTCACCTGAAAGGATGTCACGAAAACGCGGCCGCGTCTTCGTGCCCCCCATCCGGCTTTGCCTCAAAGTCTGCATTATCGCCCGTATCCGGCCGCACGGCGTTTTTGCCGCACTATTCCATTGCAAAGGCTTGCGGCGCTCTTTTGCGTTTTTGCTCCCGCATTTCACAAAAAATCCACATTTTAATCCAAACGCCCAAACACCCATGACGCCCACACAATGGTACTATGTTTTGAACGGCGAACGCGCCGGCCCGGTTTCACAGGAGCAGTTCGACCAGCTTGCGCGGGCCGGCACGATCAAGGCCGGCACGCTTGTGTGGCACGCAGGCATGGCGGCGCAGTGGCTGCCTTGGGCGCAGGTGTCGGGCGCGGCGTCGCCGGAAAGCGACTCGGCGGTGTGCGCGGTGAGCGGACGCGTTTATCCCAAACGCGAGATGCTCGAATACCAGGGGCAGTGGGTCGGCAACGAACACAAGGACGTTTTTTTCCAACGCATCCGCGAGGGCCTGCCGGTGGGCGCGGCGGGCGAAATGCGCTACGCGGGATTCTGGGTGCGCTTTGTCGC
>JAISGL010000278.1 GCA_031263125.1 Opitutaceae bacterium
AAGGCGACGCTTACGAAGGCCTTTTGGAGAAAAACGCCGCCGACGTGAAGGGCGGCGCCGGACAATACTTCACGCCCCGCTCCCTCATCGCCGCGATGGTCGAAGTCATGGCCCCGCAACCCGGCCAGACCATTTGCGACCCCGCTTGCGGCACCGGCGGATTCCTTCTCGCCGCGCACGATTACCTCGCGAAGCAGACTCTCGACAAAGCGCAAAAACGGTTCCTCAAAAACGGCACCCTCCACGGCGTCGAACTTGTGGACAGCGTCACCCGCCTCTGCGCGATGAATCTCATGCTGCACGGCATCGGCGAGAGTGGAAGCGACGTCTCGTCGCTTGGTTCGAAAGACAATAAGCGGCAGGATGCCGCTTCCACTTTACCCGTCACCACGCGCGACGCCCTCAGCGGCAAACACGGCGAATACGATATCGTCCTCGCTAATCCGCCCTTCGGCAAAAAGAGCAGCGTCACCATCGTCAACGAGGAAGGCGAAACAGCCAGGGAAACACTCGTCATCAACCGCGACGACTTCTGGGCGAGCACGAGCAACAAACAGCTCAATTTCCTCCAGCACATTTTCTCCATCCTCAAACAACACGGACGCGCCGCCGTCGTGTTGCCCGACAACGTCCTTTTCGAAGGCGGTGCCGGCGAAACCATCCGCCGCCAGCTCCTCCAGCAAGCCGACGTCCACACACTCCTGCGCCTGCCGACCGGCATTTTTTACGCGCAAGGCGTGAAAGCCAACGTGCTCTTCTTCGACAAAAAGCCCGCGAACGACAAACGCCCCTGGACGGAAAAACTCTGGATCTACGACCTGCGCACGAACCAGCATTTCACGCTCAAGGAAAACCCGCTCAAGTCCGCCGACCTCGCAGATTTCGTCGCTTGCTACAATCCGAAGAACCGCTATGCGCGCAAAGAGACCGACCGCTTCAAGCCCTTCACCTACGACGAGCTGATCAAACGCGACAAGGTAAACCTCGACATCTTCTGGCTGAAGGACGAAGCCCTCGAAGACTCCGCCAACCTCCCTCCACCCGCCGTCATCGCGGCGGAGATCGTCGAAGACCTCCGCGCTGCCTTGGAACAGTTCGAGGAGATCGAGGAAGATTTGAAAAAATAAATATCATCATGGCCCAATCCGAACTCTCATTCAAAAAGGCAGCCGAGAAAATCCTCCGGGAAGCCGATGGACCGCTCTCACCCCAGGAAATCGTTGAGCGTGCGCTTGACGCAGGACTGATCGAAACCGATGGAGCGACTCCCGGTGCCACAATGGGCGCACAACTCTATGTAGATTTGCGCCGAAACCCCAAGTCGCCGTTCCGAAAAGTCGGACGGGGCAAGTTCACACTTCGCTCGGTCCAGGCTTCTGCTTCATCGGCCGAGGTCAGCATCGACAATCAAAATCGGCTCGTGCGGGAAAGTTTGCTCAAGCGGCTACTCGCCATGGAGCCAGCCCAATTCGAAATCATGGTTGCCGAATTGCTGGAGAAATTGGGTTATGAAAATGTTGTCGTAACCGGGCGTAGTGGAGATAAAGGAATCGACGTCATCGCAAAACTTACCCTGGGCGGTATCACCAGCGTGAAGACGGTCGTCCAGGTGAAACGATACAAAATAGGCAATAACATCAATGGCAGCATCATCGCACAGCTACGAGGCAGCGCAGAAGTGGATCAACGCGGCCTTGTCATTACGACCTCCGACTTCACCAAAGATGGTATCATCGAGGCGAGCGCCCCTAACAAAATGCCAGTAGCCTTGGTCAACGGCGACAAGCTACTCGACTTGCTTTTCGAGCATGAAATCGGCGTTCGGAAAACCGTATTGCCCGTCTACTCGGTGGATTCGGAATATTTTGATAACGCTGAAGTAGTGGAAGAGGAAGGGAAGTCAGGAGCCAAACGGCTTGCGATCTGGCCACTGCCGGGAGGGATCGACGCTTATGTCAGCACACTCTTCCAGATATTGGATACTCTGGCCAAGTCACCATTCACCAAGGCCGAACTTTCGCATTGGATCATGAAGAAATTCCCGCAGGTGAAGAGCGAGAAGACCGCTACGGGTTACGTAAGCGTGCCGAGGGCTATCGGGATGACCGAGATATCCGGCGGGAAAATCGTACTATCTCTTGACGGTAAGCGCATTCAGTCGGGGAAGAATATAGAGTACCTTTTCACTGTGTTTTCCAAGAACATACTCGGTATTGATGAAATTATGGAGTTTTTCCGAGCTGCCGAAGAGCCACAAACCGAGGCCGATGTGATGGCATTTTTAAAGGAAAATCTCGGTGTGGAATGGACAACTTTTGCTCAGGTAAATTTCCGTTTGCTGTGGTTGGTAAATCTTAAAAAGATTCGTCGTGTTGAACACGGGTACACGCTTACCTGATCATCACGGAAAGCGACATGCTCATCTCAATCAGTAAGATGTGGCGTTTTGTGCATCTTCAGTCTGGTCTTGAACCTCAGGTGAATCAAATTCTATGCGAATGAAGTCTGGCTACCTGCCCCGTGCTGTGTTCATTGTGGGCGGCATGTTTGAAATTACCGGCACCATCAAAAAAATCTTCGACGAACAGACCTTCGGCAGCGGCTTCAACAAGCGTGAGTTTGTGCTGACCATCGAATCCGGCCGCTTTCCGCAGGACATCAAGTTCGAGTGCGTGAAGGACAAGGTCAGCCTCCTCGCTTCCCTCAATCCCGGCGACAAGGCCAAGGTTTTCTTTGATTTGCGCGGTCGCGAGTGGAAGGAGAATTACTACGTGAATCTCAACGCGTGGAAAATCGAGCGACTTGACGGCGTGTCCGGGGTTGTGCCGCCGGAAGATGACGGCGCGCCTCTCCCTGAAGAACCGGGCGAGACGACCGAGGGCGACGACATTCCGTTTTGATGCGCGCGTTTTTGGACCCTATTTCCCGGCCCACACTTGTTCCAGCGGCAGGTTGTGCAGGATGCGTTTTTTGCCGGCCAGTCGCTAACAAAAAAATTGAGCCGTGCGCGATTTCAGACTCATTATCCGCTGTCAGGCTCCCTTTTAACGCATCGAATATCACCATGACACGCATCACCACTCTCGCGATTTTTTGCAGCGTCTGCTGCCTGGCGGCGGCTTTTGCAACTGGCGTTGCGCGCGCCCAGGACGGGGCGCCGGCCTCACCGGTCAGCGCCGTCACCGAGTCGTCGCCCGTCACCGCCAGCCCCGTCGCCGGGGCGCGGGATGTCAGCCCCGTGTCGCCCGCCACCGTCGCGACGGACGACGGGGCGCGGCGCGACGAATACACCGCGTTGAGAGACGAAATGCGTCGCGCGCTTCAGGAAAACGCCCGCGTCCAAAACGAACTCGACGCGACCATCGAGGCACTGAAACGCGAAAACGTCGATTTGAAACGCGCCGCGATCAACAGGGAAAACGAACGCAACGTACTCATCCAAAAACTCGCCGCCGCCCAGCTCGCCGCGCAGGACAAGGCCAGGTCGGACGAGAACGCCGCCGCGGCCGGGACGGAACTCTCGGAGGCCCGTCTCAAGGCCGGCGCGCTCGCCTCGCAACTCGAAAAACTCACCGCCGAAAAGGAGAGCATCGCCAGCGAATCCGCGCGGTTCAAACAAGACTTCGGCGGCGCCAGGGACCGTCTCGCCGTTGCCGAAAAAGAACTCAGTTCGCTGCGCATCGATCTGGCCGCGACGCGTCAGGGTTCGGTCGCGCTTTCCGAGCAAATCAAGGTTCTTACCGGACAGGTCGGCACGCTCACCGCCGAAAACCAGCGACTCTCGACAAGCGCCAGCGAGGAAATTTCCAAGAGCGCGAAGGCGACCGACGCCGTCGCGCAGAGCCTCGCGGTTTCGCAGGAGGAAACCGCCGCCGCGCGCGCCGAGGTCGGGACGCTTCGCGAAGAAGCCGCCGGGTTGTCCGCGCAAAACGACACCCTCACACGCGAACGCGACGAGGCCGCCGCCGCGCGCGATGCCTTGCAGGCAAAACTCACCGAGACCGGGGAGGAACTCGCCGACGCGACCAAGGCGCGTGACGAACTCACCGCGCGCGTGGCCGAACTCGAAAAGCAAGGCGCCGAGGCCGGGGCCGCGGCGAAGGCGGCGGCGGATGATTTCCGCAGGCAGCTGACCGAGGCCGGGGAAGAACTCGCAGCCTCGCAGCGTTCCGGTCAGCTCAGGCAGGAGGAAATCGACGCGCTGCAAAAGCAACTCGCCGAGGCCGGTGCGCGAAGCGCAAATCTCTCCGAACGCCTCGCCGCCACGGAGGCACAGCTCACCGTCTCGGAAAAACGCGCGGAGTACAACGAAAAAGCAGCCGGCCAACTCGTCATCGCGCAGCGCAATTTGAAGCAGATGCAGGCGCAGTCCGCCGACGTGGCCGAGGAAAACGTGCGCCTGAAAACACGCCTCGCGATGCAGGCGCAGCCCCCGGCGCAAACGCAGTCTCTGGCGCAACCGCAGTCTTCGCCGCAAACGCGGCCCGCGTCGCAAACGCAGTCTTCGTCGCAAACACAGTCTCCGGCACAAACGCAGCAGCCGCCGCAAACCCGATCTGCATCCGCGGCCATGCCCGCCGCGACGCCCACGCCGCCGTCCCTGCCGCCGTCTCCGCCGCCGGCAAGCGTGCCCTCGCGTCCCGCCGCGCGGCAATCCGGCGCGGTTGTTGTTTCGGGCAGCACATCGCCCGCGATTGCGACAGGCACAACTGCCGCGATGACTCCGCAAAGGGCGGCGACGCCGCAAAGCGCGACAGGAGCCGCGACCGCCGCGACCGCCGCAACTCCCGACGCAACCGCTGTCACCGCCGCTTCCGATCCGACCGCCACCGCCGTTGCCACCACTGCGCAACCGGAGGCAACTCTGTCCGCGCAATCCGCGGCCGTGGCAGTACGCACGCACACCGTGGCGCCGGGCGAGACACTTTCATCCATCGCAAAAAAATACTACAGCGCCAGTTCCGCATGGAGCGAAATCTACGATGCCAACCGCGATCAGCTCAAAAGCCCCGACGCGCTCAAGCTCGGCATGGTGTTGCGCATCCCGTGATGCGCGGTGCGCGGAGTAATTCGTGGCCCGGCACAAGGTCAGGCCACGGGACCAAGGCGAGCATGCGAAACGCAACGCGACGCTCGTAGGGCGCGACCTTGTGTCGCGCCGGGATTGGCGAAAGACGTTTCACCAACGAATGCGCGCGCGAGGGCCATACTGGTAATTTGCGGCCTGACACAAGGCCAGGCCCTACGCAGCACGGCCCTGCGCGGCAGCCCGTTTTTTGGGTGGGAGCGGTCTCGCCGAGACTGCCGCGTTCGTCACCAATGGCTCCCTGCGGTCTCGCCGAGACCGCCCTGCCTGACGTCTCAATATTCATGGAAAATACCATGACTGATGTTACCCGGATGCGGATGTGCGTATGCGTATGCGTATGCGGATGCGCATGCCTTGTCTTGCTTTTATCCTGAGAAATGCAATCGTTGCAAACATGCCTCCCCAATCCTTGAAAACCATCGCCGGGCGCACCGGCCTGTCAATCGCCACGGTTTCACGCGCACTGAGCGGCTCCACGCTCGTGCGGGAAAAAACGCGCCTCGAAGTGCGGCGTATCGCGGACGAAATCGGCTACTCCCGCCCGCCTCTTGTCGGCGCTATCATGTCGAGTTTGCGCCGCTCGTCACAGCACAGTTATCTCGGAAATCTCGGCTTCATTTGCATCACGAATCCCGACGAAACCGGGTGGCTGCCGTTTCACGAGCAATCGATAGAGGGCGCGCAGGCGCGCGCGAGTGAACTGGGTTTTAATCTCAGCGCCTTCCGCCATGTGCCCAAGGACAACCGCCACGCCGCGCTCAATCGCGTCCTGAAAAGCCGTGGCATCACGGGCCTCATTTTTATCAACAGGCAGGCGCAGGGGGATTTTTCCAACTTCGACTGGTCTCCATTCGCCGCCGTGCAAATCGACTATCCGATTTCGACGCCGGTTTTGCACACGCTGGGCATCGACCATCACCGCACGATACGCATGGCGCTCATCCGTCTCATGGACATGGGCTACCGCCGCATCGGTTTTTTCATCGAGCGCTACAAGGACATCCGCCTCGCGTACAAATGGTCGGGCGCGTTCGCGGCGTTCCAGCGCGGCGCGGGAAGCCTGAAGCCGATCCCGGAGCTGGAGCAGCCGGCGATTGACCGCGCCAGTTTTTTGAAGTGGTTCCGCCGCCACAAGCCGGACGTGGTTGTCGGGCACAAGACGGCGGCGATTCGCTGGCTGCGCGACGAAGGCGTGCGCGTGCCCGCCGATGTGGGTTTCCTCAATCTCAACTGGAACGAGTCGGATGTCCCATGCGCCGGCCTCGATTTGCAGGCGCGCGAACAGGGCGAGGTCGCCGTCGAGTCCGTTGTCGCCCAAATCCACCAGTTCGACAAGGGCGTGCCCGACCACCCGAAGACAATCTACATCGAGGGCCGCTGGGTCGACGGCCCCACGCTCACGCCCGCGAAAGCCTGAGAGTCGCGGCTGGCTTTGCAACACGAGTGGCTTTGCAACACGGCTGGCTTTGCAACGCTGCAAATCTTTGCAACGGTTGCAAAACATGCCTGATGACCTTTGTTCCCCGATGCGTTTGTAATGGTCGCATCATGCTTGCCGCCCCCTTTTTCAAACAGCCAAAACCATCCATCATTTCCATGCCCACGCCCATGCTCACGCCCACGCTCACGCCCATGCCCACGCAAACGGACATCCGCGCGCTTCTCGACAAACTGGGAACCCGCACAATGACGCCTCCCCCGGTCGTCACGCACCCGGATTTCATGATCAATTTTGCCGTCTGGCAATGGCACCAGGGCGTCGCGCTCCACGGGCTGTACCAAGCGGGCAAGGTTCTCGGCGGGGAGCGCCACCGCCGTTTCATCACGGACTGGATCGCCGCGCGCCTTGGCGAAGGCACGCCGGCGAAAAGCATCAACACCACCGCGCCGCTTCTCACGATGGCGTTTTTGCACGAGGAAAATCCGAATCCCGTGTACGAAAAACACTGCCGCGAGTTTGCCGCGTGGTGCATGAAAAACGCGCCGCGCCTCCCCGACGGCACCTATGAGCATTCCTGCACGGAAAACGTCTACCCGCGGCAAGTCTGGGCCGACACGCTTTTCATGGGCGGGTATTTTCTTGCGAAGTGGGGCCGCGTGACCGGCGACGACACGCTCGTCGACGAGGCTGCGCGCCAGTTTCTCAACCACTACCACCACCTTCACGATGCGCGCACCAGGCTTATTTTCCACGGCTACGACGATCTCCGGGAAAAACACATCGGCGTGCTTTGGGGGCGGGGCAATGGCTGGTATGCCATGGCCACCGCGGAAGTGCTCGCGCTCCTCGGGAAACAACATCCCGCGCACGCCGCGATGCTCGCCGACCTGCGCGCGCAACTCGCCGGCGCCGCCGCCACCCAGGACGCCTCCGGCGGCTGGCGCACGGTGATGGACGACGCTTCCAGTTATCTCGAAGCCACGTGTACCGCCGCGTTTGCCTGCGCCTTCCTGCGCGCCGCCGGGCTTGGCTACGTTGACGACGGCTACCGCGCCCGCGCCGCGCGCGCGCTTGAACAGCTCGAAGCCTGGACCAACGACAGCGGCGATCTCACGCACAGTTCCGCCGGCACGCCGATCAAGCCCGACGCCGCCGGCTACAATGCCATTCCGTTTGCCGTCACCACATTCTCGCAGGGCCTCGGCCTGCTCGCCTTCGCGCAAGCCCTCAAATCCGGCAAACAACAAATGACATTCGCGCCATGAAACACCGCGCCCCGCCCATCGCCACCGCCATCTCCATCGCCATTTCCAGCGCCATTTCCACCGCCACTGCCATCGCCGCCGCGTTTGGCATTTTGGTTTTGTGCGTCACGGCGCGCGGAAAAGACACGCCGCTCTGGTCGGCGCCGGACATCTCCAAAGCGCCCGCGGAACTCGAAGCGCAATGGCAGCAGATCACCGGCGGCAAACCCGTGGGTGTGCGCGGCGTGTTTCGTTTCGCGCTCGAAGCCGCCGGCGTGGACTGGCGCCCGGACCGCGTCGAAAAAGCCCTCGCCTTCGCGCGCACGCTCCAGGACACCACCGATCCGACCGGCGGGACATTTGGCAATTTCCGCTGGCGCAGCGATCACGACCGCGTGCTCGACCGCAACGGCGTCGAGTTCGCCGCGCAACTGATGATCCTCATCCACAAAACGCAACACGACCGCCTCACGCCCGCCGCGCGCGATCTGCTCCGGCAAATGATGACCGACGCGATCACCGGCCTGCAAAAACACAAAGTCCAGGTTTCCTACACGAACATCTGGCTGAAAAATGCCTGCGCGCAAATCATCCTCGGCGAAATCCTCGACCGCCCCGAAGTCGCGCGCGCCGGACGCGAACGCCTCGACGAATGGCTCCGCTTCACCGCGCAAAACGGCATCACCGAATACGGCGCCGTCACCTACTACGGCACCGATCTCGACGCGCTCGCGCTCATCGCGAAATTCGCCGCGCAACCCGAAACGCGCGCGAAAGCCATGCAAGCCATCCGCTATCTCTGGACCGATTCCGCCGCGAACTGGTGGACGGCGGGCGACCGCCTCGCGTGCGCCAACGCCCGCAGTTATGATTACCTGTACGGGCGGGGATATTTTGAGGCGCACACGTGGACCGCCGGCTGGCTGCGCGAACTCCCCGGCATCGAAAACGCCGGATGGATCGGCGCCGATCACGCCAACCTCGTCACCTTCCGCCAGGCCGTGACCATCCCACCGCGACGCGAATGGACGGACGCAATCACCGCGCAACTCCCCCGCACCGTCGTGCAACGCTGGGGCGAAAAACCGGAAAACACCGCCACCGCCTGGATTGGCCGCCACGCGAGCCTCGCGTCCTCCGGCGCCGGACGCGGCAGCGACGAACGCACGCTTGTCGCCAACCTCGGCAACTCGCCCGCGATCCCGCAACTCACGCTCTTCATGGACGGACGCGGCGATCCCTTCGGCACAAAAAAAATCGCCAACGCCGCCAACCAGGCGAAGTCGCTGCACATCGTCCCCTTCATCGCCACCGTGCAGCGCGGCGCCGAGGTGCTCCAACTCCTCTCAAGCGAACCGCTCGGCCAAAAAACGCGCCACAAGCCGGGCGAGCTTTCCTGTTTCCTCACGCAACTGACGGTTCCCGCCAGCGCCGAAATCCGCATCAACGGCAAAATCGCCCGCGCCGGCACGCCCGGCAAACCGCTCGCGGTTCCCGCGGGCGCCACCGTCGCCTTCCGCATCGGCGACGCCGCGATTGCCCTCCGCATCCTTTATTCGGATACGACACAAGGCGCGCCCGCGAACGTGCAACTCGTCGCGGATTCGGAAAAAATCCCCGCGCGCCGCCTCACGATCATCCACGACGAAAAGGAACCGCGCGGACGCGCCAGCACGATTGTCTGGATGCGCGCCGCCGAAAATCTCAACGACAGCGCCTTCGCGAAATTCATCGCGGACTTTGCCGCGGCCAAGGCAACCGCCCGCGTCGAAAACAACATCGCCCGCGTGGAAGCCGCCGGCTTGCGCAGCCCGATGCGCATCGAAACCGACATCGTGAAACAACAGCGCATCGCCATCGAAGGCGGCGAGCCGCGCCCTGCACTGCTCAGCGTGAACGGACGCGAAACCGGCCTGCCCGTTTTTAACCACCACAATCAATAAACGACGCCCGCCCGTTCCCCAAACACCCACGCAAACACCTCGCGCAAACATCCCGCGCAAGCACCCCGCACTTTCATGATAACGCCACTCATCGCCACAGCCGAAGCCGCCTCCGGAATCGCCACTGAAATTGCCGCCGGAGTCGCCACCGAAGCCGCCGCCGAATTCGTCAAACGCACGCTCTCGCCGCTCGATTACGCGATGCTCGCGCTCTACTTCGCGTTCAACCTCGGCATCGGCTGGTGGTGCGCGCGACGCAAAAAATCCGCCGCCTCCACGGGCGATTATTTCCTGGGCGGCAACCGCATCAAGTGGTGGGCGGCGGCGATCAGTTTTTTCGCCACCTCCACGAGCAGCATCAGCTTCATGGCGCTGCCCGCGAAAGCCTACATGACCGACTGGCTGCCATTCGGCTCCGCGCCCGCGCAAGGACTCGCCGGTGTGCTCGTCGGCCTCGTTTTTGTGTCGCTCCTGCGCCGCATGAACATGACGACGATTTTCAGCTACCTTGAAAAACGCTTCGACAAAAACGTGCGCCTGCTCGGCGCCGGACTCGGCGTGCTCCTCAAAGTCGGCGGACGCATGAGCGTCGTGCTTCTGCTGCCCGCGCTCGCGCTCTCAGCCGTCACCGGCCTGAACGTTTATCTGAGCATCGCGCTCATGGGAATCATCACCACGATCTACGCGCTCGAAGGCGGTTTCGAAGCCGTCATCTGGACCGAAGTCATGCAGGTGATCGTGACCTTCGGCGGCGTGGCGATTGCGTTTTTCTTCCTCGCCGGCGGCGTCGAAGGCGGCCTCGCGGGCATCGTGGGGCAGGGAAACGCCGCGGATAAATTTGAAATGATCTCGTGGGATTTCGATTTCACGAAACCCACCGTGCCCGTGTTCATCGGCATGTTTTTCGCGACCGTCTTCATGCAGATTTCCGACCAGCCGCTCATGCAGCGCATGCTCTCCACCTCGAACACAACCGAGGCCAAACGCACCGTCGTCATCGGCAACATCATCGGCATGACCAGCTCGGTGGTTTTCTTTTTCGTCGGCACGGCGCTCTGGGTTTTTTATCAAAACAACCCCGCGCGCCTCGACCCGCACCTGCCCGGCAACGACGCGATCTTCCCCTACTTCATCGCAAACGAACTTCCGCGCGGCATCGTCGGCCTGATTGTCGCCGGCCTGTTTGCCGCGTCGATGGGCGCGCTCAGCAGCATACTCAACGCCACCGCGTCGGTCGTCGTTTCCGATTTCCAAGGCACGTTTCACCCCGGCGCGACCGAGAAACAACGCATGCGCCTCGCGCGCGGCACGACGCTTGTGTGCGGCCTCTTCGCCACAATATCCGCCGCGTATCTCGCCAGCCTGAACATCGCCTCGCTCTGGGACCAGTTCATGAAACTCGTCGCGCTGATCGGCGGCGGATTCCCCGGCGTGTTTGCGCTCGGCCTGCTCACGCGGCGCGCGAACAACATCGGCGTGATGATCGGCGCCGTCGCGAGCATCGGCATCACATGGGCCGTGCAAACCTTCACAGATACCAGCCCGTTCTTCCACGGCTTCGTCGCCATCGGCTCGTGCATGGCGATTGGTTACGCCGCGAGCCTCCTCCTCGCCCCGTTCCTCGCAAAACCCACCGCTCCCAAGGACCTGCGTGGCCTCACGCTCTGGGATCGCGCCACGGACGCATAAGCGCATAACCGCATGAACACATGATCCAAATCCAAAGCGGTTGCGACACCGCCGGCTGACCGCCGCGCAACCCAATCCACGCCGCCCAATTCACGCCGCCCACGTCACCGGAAAAATTCCCGCGCAATCTTGCGAGGGGAGACAATTAGAGGACTCGTGACATCTTGCGCCTCAAGCAACAGCTTGAGCGAGCCGGCATCATGGCGTTGCCATGGATAACTGATGTTACGCAGAAGAGTTTTTTTGGCAGGGCGGTCTCGGCGAGACCGTCCTGCCAAAAACCGGCCCATCGCGTAACATCAGTTAAGTGACATCAGTTAAGAATTGATTTCTTTGCGTACGATTTCCCTATGGGAAAACCCAATCCAGATCAATTCACCACGGAGGACACCGAGGACACGGAGTTGAAAGCATTTCTCCGTGCTCTCAGTGTCCTCCGTGGTGAATTAAAAACACTCCACCTTTGGTTCCGGCTTCGCCGCGCCGGGTCGCTTTCATACAATCGCGGGTTTCGGGTTTGTTTAATATGTAATGCCGGAAGGACATGGCGGCGTTTTTTGCCTCTCCCTGACCATGTAATATCAATCATGCAACGATTGCAATTTATACTGCTCACCCTCCCCGGACGCATCTGTTTTATATATTGCGTTTGTTATTTTATTCCCGCCGCGTCCGCCATCCGGCGCGGCACAACCGCCACCCACATCCTCGCCTTGCTCCTCCTATGAAATCAGCATTCCTCCCTCCCCTTCCCTCCCCGGTCCGCCTCCTTGCGTGGCTCGCCGTTTTTATGATATTCGCGCCCTGTGCGATTGCCCGGGAAACCGGCTCCATTGAAGGCCGCGTGCTCAACGCCGGCACCGGCGATTATATATATCAAGCCCGCGTCCGCGTCACCAACGCCGGTGACGCGGCGTTGCCCGCGTTCACCAACAACACCGGCCAATACTGGCTGACCGGCGTCCCCGCCGGCCCGGCCACGGTGGAAGTCTTCCTCACCGGATTCCCCGCGCAAACCTTCTCCATCGACGTGCCCGCCGGCGGCGCCGCCCACGCGGACGTCGTCCGGCTGGGCCTTGGCGCGGGGAACGCCGCCAACACCGCGACCGCCGGCGCCGGCGTCCGCGCGCCCGCCGGCGACACGGTGATGCTCGACACGTTTGTCGTTTTCTCGACCCGCGAGATGAGCGGCGTCGCCCTCGCGGTCAACAGCCAGCGTTATGCCGGCAACACCCGCAGCGTCGTTTCCGTCGATGAAATGGGCTTCACTGGCGACGGCAGCATCGCCGGGGCGTTGAAGTTTTTGCCCGGCATTGACATCGAAACCGGCGCCACCGGACACGGTTTCGACAACGCCATCACCCTCTCCGGAGCGCCCAGCGCGAACGTGCCCGTCACCATCGGCGGCTTCGACGCGCTCACCTCCGCCGACCTCGTGCAAAACGCCACCGGCAACCAGAACCAGCGCGCCGTCAACCTCGCCCAGCTTTCCCTCAACAGCCTTTCCCGCGTCGAAATCAACCGCTCGCCCACGCCCGACATGCCCGGCAGCGCGCTCGCCGGCTCGGTCAACCTCGTCCCGAAAAGCGCGTTTGAGCACTCGCGGCCCCGCTACGTTGTCCAGGTGTTCGGCTCCGCCAACGAAAACACCATCTCGCTCGGCAGGCAGTCCGGGCCGCTCATTTCCAAGCGCCACCCGATCAAGCCCGGCGTGGCCGTCAGCGCGGTGATGCCGCTGACCAAGGACCTCGGCCTCAGCCTCTCGCTCGGCCACAGTTCCACCCCGAAAAACATCGCCCGCACCAGCCGCTCCGTGACCGCGAACTACGACCCCGCCGCCAACGCCGGCGCCGGCGGCTTCATGGCCACTCCGCTCAACCCCGGCCACTACATGCTCTACGCGATGGACTATTACGACGTGGATTCGATCTACACAAAGGACAACCTCAACCTGTCCGTGGACTACCGCCCCTACGCGCGCGGCACGCTCACCCTCGGCTTCGCCCAAGCCTATAACGAACTCGAAAGCGGCCAGCGCCGCGCCTACTGGCAAATCCACAACACCGCCGCCCTCGACCTCGCGAACTCCACCCTCACCACCGCCCAAAGCATCGCCCAGCCCGCCGCCAATCGCAACGAGGTCCGCGGCACCACCACCCTCAACGACTTCATCGACAAAAACCGCCAGTTCTTCCTGCGATTCCGCCACGCCGGCCCCGTCTGGAACGCCGAGGCCGGCGTCAGCCACGGCACCGCCGGACGCGAAGCCGTTGACATTGACCGTAACCTGCTCTTCGACGTGCCGGTCTACCGCCAGGGCGCGTTCACCAAATTCGAAGGCATCCGCCCGTGGACGGTGGACACCATCACCGCCACCTACGCGGGCCACGCGCTCAACCCCCTCGACCTCGACTCGTTCATCCCGGCGGGCAACATGTCCTACGCCGTCACCAACCCCGACGGCACGACCCAAAACGTGACCACCTCGATGCCCACCGTCCGCGTCAAACCCTACACCACCTCCGACAAAAAAACACAAATCCACGGCAACCTCTCCCGCCACTTCGACATCGGACGCACGCGCCACACCGCCAGGGCCGGCTTTGACCACTCCGACTACAAACGCGAACAAAGTTACGACCAATACATCGGCACCGGCTCCGGCTACGTTTACAACGGCGCCGACCAACCCTTCACGGACTTTTTCAACACCGCCTACACCCGCTCCCTCCCCGGCGGACTCGGCACGCCGGAAACCCTGGACTCGGGCGCCATCGCCGCCTTTTTCAAGGCCAGCCGCGACAAGTTCATCCAGATGAACCCCGGCAACGACTACGTCACCGCCACGAACAACAGCAAGTCGCTGCACGAAACCATCACCGCCGCCTACCTGCGACTCGACAGCCACATCACGCCCCGGCTCCTGCTCGTCTACGGCCTCCGCTACGAACGCACCACCGACAAAGGCGCCGGCCCCCTGGTTGACCCGACGGGCAACTACGCGCCCGACCCCGCCAACCCCGGCGGCTACCTGAATCTCGACGGCGGCCCGCTCGTGCCCGGCGGCGCCGGCAACACCGGCAGGCCGCTGCTCGCGAACAACACCAACTCCCTCATCGCAAAACAACTCACCTACTTCACCCGCGGCGCCCATGCCAGCCGCTCCTACGGCAACTGGTTCCCCAGCCTCAACGCCAATTACACCATCCTCGAAAACCTCGTCGCCCGCCTCTCCTACTCGCAGACCATCGGACGCCCCGACATCTACAACGTCGCCCCCGGTATGACCGTCCCCGGCATCGAAGCCGCCGCCCCGCGCTTCACCGTCACCAACCCCGGCATCGCCCCCTGGAAATCGCAAAACATCTCCCTCTCGCTCGAACTCTACTCCGGCAACCTCGGCGACATCACCCTGCGCGGCTACCGCCGCTGGGTCAAAAACGGCTTCGTCAGCACCATCATGAGCGCGGGCGACCCCGCCGCCGCCGCCCTCCTCGCCGCCTATGACATCGACCTCTCCAACTGGGACAACGCCGCCGCCGCCGAAGTCTCCACCCTGCGCTCCATTGACGGCACCATCGTCACCTCCGGCCTTGAGCTGAGCGGACGCTACAACCTCGACGCCCTGCTGCCCGCCTGGGCGCGCGGCCTCACGGTCAAGTTCAGCGTCTCGCGCGCCACCTTCAGCGGCGACGACGTGGCCGCGCCGTCCTTCGCCGCGCAAAACATGTATCTCCTGCCGTGGTCGGTCGGCGGCGGCGTCTCGCTCGCGAGAAAATGGTTTTCCCTGAGCCTCACCGGAAAATGGAACGACCGCCAGCAGCGCACCTACTACGCGCCCGTCTCCACCTTCCTGTATGAGCCGGGCACCTACGACTACCTCGACGCCACCTTCCGCCTCGACCTCGACCTCTCCGTCCGCGTCACAAAAAACATCTCCCTCTTCGTGAACGGGCGGGACATAAATGGATTCGAGGAAAAATGGCTGCGCTACGGCCCCACCGCGCCCGACCTGATGAAAGGCCGCCAGATGAACACATTCCAACCCGTCTGGACCCTCGGCATGACCGCGGAATTTTAACCCGGCAACTGATGTTACGCGTGTGGCTGATTTCGTATGATTTCGCAGGACCTGACTTTGTGTCAGGCCGCAAATTACCAGTGTGGCCTCCCACGCGTGCGCGGCCTGACACAAGGTCAGGCCGCAAAATCCGCCGGTCGTGTAATGTCAGTCAGTCATATAAAAACATCAGTCAGTCATATGGATAAAATATGAAAAGTTCCGAACGGTTGCCGCACATGCCCGGCAACCGTTCGGAATTATATGATTTTGTTTTCCAAAATCAATCCCCTTCTTTGTTTTGTCCGCTTCCTTGTTTTGCGCTCTGATATTACGCAGCATGTACGTAGCGCAGGCTGCCAAGCCTGCTGACGAGGCGAAGCCTCGCCCGGTTCGAAAAAACAAACACTCGGCGGCATGCGGCACACCAAGCAGGCTTGGCAGCCTGCGCTACGAGAGACCTGACACAAGGTCAGGCCCTGCGTGCCGTGTAACATCAGTTCGATAATATCAACCGCATGGGTCGAAGCCGTGCGGATTTTATAGCGAAGCTGTAATTGGAAGCGGATTGAAATCAACAACCCAGCACGCGCACGCCGGCGCCGGCATCCTCCCAAGTGATGCGGCTTTCCCACGGCAGCTTCCGGTCCTCGGAGCGGCGGTCGAAAA
>JAISGL010000290.1 GCA_031263125.1 Opitutaceae bacterium
TGATACCGGGGACTTTTGAGGTTGACTCACCCATTCAGAAAAAAACGGCACGGATGTCTTGGCCAGTTCTTTCAGCCAGTGAAATTTTCACGACGGATTGATTTTCGCTTTGCTTTCCAAAAGCGGGGAACTACATCGTCTTACCCTTTATTTATTCATGCAACCCTTGGGCAACGTGAACTTTGGCAAGCTCCACATCATTCTTCTGGCATTCGCCGGCGTGTTTTGCCACGCCGCGCGAGCGACTCTTTATTCGACCAACACCGGCTCGGTTCCCAACACCGGCATTCACTACACGGTGACGCTCGAGGACGACGTGACTTCGCGCATGGCGATCCGTTTCCGGCTCACGAACAAATCCGGCAAAACCTACTACATCCACCGCTCCGCCTTCGACGTGCCGGGCAACCTCGCCGTGTTTTTTTCCACCGACGACACGCCCGTCATCACGAGCACGGACGAATGGGTGAGCGACATGCAGTTCAGCGGCGCCGTCATAGGCACCCTGCAACTGCGCCCCGGCAAGACGTTGGATGAAATTTTCCCGATAGGATTTTATTACAACAAAATCTACAAACGCCGCCAGCAGTCGGCCATCTACGTCTACTGGGGCGTCACGATGAAAAGCAGCAGCGACGACATCGAGCACGCGCAACTCGAAAACCGCGACGTCGTCACGCCCATCACCGAGAAAACTTTCCCGCGCATCGGCGGCATGCTGACGCTTCCGAGGAAGATTGCGGACTGACTGATGTTACGCAGCGCGTGCGTAGCGCAGGCTGCCAAGCCTGCTGACGGGGCGTAGCCCCGCCCGGTTCGAAAAAAACGAACACCCGGCGGCATGCGACAGGCAAAGCAGGCTTGGCAGCCTGCGCTACGAGAGGCCTGACACAAGGTCAGCCCCTGCAAAATCCGCCGACCGCGTAACATCAGTGAACAACCGTGAGTGAGGGGCAACACAACGCAACCCACGCCGTCTTCGGGCGCGCTTTTCGGGCGCTGCTTCCCAGACGCTTCCAGGACGCTTTTCCACTCGCCCGCCGGGGAAAAGTAGTTTTTTTGTTCATCCTTTCGTCCACATTTTCACATGGCACGCATTGTCCAAAAATATGGCGGCACCTCGGTCGGTGACGTCGAACGCATCAAAAAAGTCGCCGAGCGCATCAAGCTCACCCGCGATGAAGGCAACGAAGTCATCGTTGTCGTCTCCGCCCGCTCCGGCGTGACCAACGAACTCATCGCGCGCGCCAAAGCCATCAGCGACCTCCCCAGCGAACGCGAGATGGACATGCTCCTCGCCGTCGGCGAGCAGGAGACGATTGCCCTCACCGCCATGGCGCTCCACGCCATTGGCGTCCCCGCCGTCAGCTTCACCGGCGCGCAGGCCGGCATCCTCACCAATGACGCCCACACCCGCGCAAAAATCAAAACCATCACGCCCGGACAAATCGAGGACGCGCTCAGGCAGGACAAGGTCGTGATCGTCGCCGGCTTCCAGGGCATCAACGCCGCCGGCCAGGTCACCACGCTCGGGCGCGGCGGTTCCGACCTCACCGCCATCGCCCTCGCCGCCCCGCTCAAGGCCGGCAAATGCGAAATCTACACCGACGTCGACGGCGTCTACACCGCCGACCCGCGCATCGTGAAAACCGCGCGGAAAATCGCCGAAATCTCATATGACGAAATGCTCGAACTCGCCTCGTCCGGCTCGAAAGTCATGCAAAGCCGCTCGGTCGAATTCGCCAAGAAATACGGCGTCGTTTTTGAAGTCCGCTCATCCTTTAACCACAACCCAGGAACCATCGTGAAAGAAGAAGTCTCGTATATGGAAAAAGTCGTCGTGCGCGGCGTCGCCGTCGACAAGGACCAGGCCAAGGTCATCGTCAGCAACATCCCCGACAAGCCCGGCTCGGCGGCGAAAGTTTTCCGCGCCCTCGCCGACGCCAGCATCATTGTCGACATGATCGTGCAGAACGTGGGCCGCAACGGCGTCGCGAATCTCACCTTCACCGTCCCGCAAGTCGACTCCGTGAAAGCGCAAAAAACGCTTGAACCCGTGCTCGCGCAAATCGGCGGCGGCCACGTGGCGATCCACGAAAACATCGCCAAGCTCTCCGTCGTCGGCGTCGGCATGAAAACGCACAGCGGCGTCGCGGCGACCCTCTTCCAGACCCTTGCCGATTCGGGCGTCAACATCGACATGATCACGACATCCGAAATCAAAATCTCCGTCGTGATCACCCGCGACCGCGTCGACGAAGCCGCCCGCCTCGTCCACAAAACCTTCGGCCTGGACGCGTGATCCAGAATACAGAGGACAGAGGACGGAAGACAGAGGACAGAATACAGAGGACAGAGGGCGGAAATTGAAACATCAAATGAAGTATGGCTGCTATTCGATATGTCACTGATCTGCTTGCCTGGCAGAAAGCCTTTGATTTGGGGTGCAAGGTGTTTGTCCTTTCCAAGCCATGGCCGATTGAAGAGCGATATGCCTTGACCGACCAAGTCAGAAGGGCCGCTCGCTCTGTGAGCAGCAACATTTGCGAAGCGTGGGCGAAACGGCGCTACAAAGCTCATTTTATCAGCAAACTGACTGATGCAGACGGTGAATTGCTGGAGACTGAGAACTGGCTGCGTTTTGCATGTGCCCACGGCTATATCGATCAAAATACATTCGACATTTATCACGACTTGACGCGTGAAGTTGGACGCCTGATTGGTGGCATTATGCAGAATCCTGGCCCATTTCTACTTCGTGGTGATGATGAATAATGGTTGGCAACCGCTCCATTTGTCTTTTGTTCTGCCACTCTAATTTCCGATCGAAACCTCCCTGTCCTCCGTCCTCCGTCTTCTGTCCTCCGTCCTCTGTCCTCTGTCCTCCGTCCTCTGTCTTCCGTCTTCTGTCCTCTGTCCTCTGTCTCCTGTCCTCTGATTTTCATGCGTTACATTTCCACACGCGGCCAGACCCTGGCGCTTCCGTTCTCCGACGCCGTCGCCACCGGACTTGCGCCGGACGGCGGCCTGTTTTTGCCGGAGACACTGCCGGCGTTTGACGCGGCGCAACTCATGCGCTTCGACGCCCTGAAAAACGACTACGCCGGATTGTGCTTCGAGTTTCTGCGCCACTTCGCGACCGACATCCCCGCCGGCGCCCTGCGCGCGCTCATCGCGAAATCCTACACCACCTTTTCCGTTCCCGAAATCGCCCCGCTCAAACAACTCTCGCCGGAGTTGTTCGTGCTCGAACTCTTCCACGGCCCCACGCTCGCCTTCAAGGATTTCGCCCTGCAGGTGCTCGGCAATCTCTACGAACACCAATGCCGCGTGCGCGGCGAGTCGATCAACGTCCTCGGCGCCACCTCCGGCGACACCGGCTCCGCGGCGATCCACGGCCTGCTCGGCAAACCCGGCGCCGCCATCTTCATCCTCTATCCCGACGGGCGCACCTCGCCCTTGCAGGAACGCCAGATGGCCTGCACCGGCGCGGAAAACGTCTTCGCGCTCGCCATCGACGGCACCTTCGACGACGCGCAAGCCGCGCTGAAAGAAGTCTTCGGCGACCAGACCTTCCGCACGCGTTACCACCTCTCCGCGGTCAATTCCATCAATCTCGCGCGCGTCCTCGCGCAATGCGTCTATTATCTCTCCGCATGGCTGCGCCTTCCCGCCGCCGTGCGCGACACCGCCGAATTTGCCGTTCCCACAGGCAACTTCGGAAACATCCTCGCCGGCTGGATGCTCCAGAAAATGGGCGTGCCGATGCGCGGCTTCAAAGTCGCCACAAACCGGAACGACATCCTCCACCGCCTCTTCACGACCGGCGAATACAGCGTTTCCGGCGTCAGCCCCAGCCTCGCGCCCTCGATGGACATCCAGGTGTCGTCAAACTTCGAGCGCTTCCTCTACTACAGCCTCGGGCGCGACACCGCCAAAGTCCGCGAAATCATGCACGCCTTCAAGACGACGGGCCGCCATGTGTTCAAAAACTTCGACCGCGACACCTTCGGCGCATCGCGCTGCACCGACGCCGAGATTCCCGGCATCATCAAACGCGTGTATCAGGATTTCAACTACATCGTCGACCCGCACACCGCGTGCGCCTTCAAGGACCTCGCCCGCGACCGCGCCAGCGTCGTGCTCGCCACCGCCAGCCCCGCGAAATTCCCCGACACAATCCGCCAGGCCATCGGCATCGAGCCAACCGCCCCGGCGCTCGAAGCGCTCAAAACCCGCCCGCTCGTGAAGCACAAAATCAAAGCCGACCCCGCCGCGATCAAAGCCTTCATCACCGCAAACGCGGTGGTGTGATCAAAAGCGGCCGAAGTTGCAGCAAACGATGTGGAAGGGCGATACGGAAGGACGATGTGGAAGAGCGATGGAACAGCGCCGCGAAACGTGTTTTCCGGTAATGTTTCGCTTTCTCTCGCATCCGGCTCAGAATGAGCGCCCCCACTCCGCCGCTACGGGGTGTAATTGCGAAAGGTAGCAATCAAGTGAGGGATTCGAAGCAGAAGCGAAGGGAGAATGCCGAAGGGCGTAAAAAACGGTGAAGCCGTTTCCTAATACAGCCCAGGGTTGCGACGCAGTCGCTACCCTGGGAAAAGGGGAAAAGATTGTCACAACCTCGAAGAGGTTGCCTAGGATTGAACCATTGAACCGCCGAAGCGCGAGTGATTTATGGCAATATTATCAGGCAACCCTGCTAGTGTTTAATTGCGTAAGTTAACGATAGTATTTTTGAGTTGAGAACCCTTGACCTCACGCTTGCGCCACTTGAAGGGCTTGGCGGAGGGGTTGTAGGCGCGAATAAATGCGTCAAT
>JAISGL010000293.1 GCA_031263125.1 Opitutaceae bacterium
CGCTACACGCGCTACACGCGACGGCGGGCGCTCAGAAGATTGCCACGCTGGCCTGGGCGCCGATGATAAATGCGTTGGAGATGGCGCCTGTGCCGCCCGGCTTGCGGATGTATTGCACCATCGGTTGCACGTAGATGGCGGGGGTGAGACGGATGCGGTGTCCGGCTTCAAAAACCGTCTCGCTATCCGGAGTCGGCGTCCCAGCGGCGTGCGGGAGTTTTTTGCTCAGGCGTCCGTGGGTCACATACAGGTAGGTGTGGTCTTCCGGGCGGGCGGGGATGAGACCTTTCCAGTTTGCGCCAACGCTTGCCTGCGACTGCATCGGCACGAGTTTGTCGTGCGGGGAGTGGGACGCCGCCACGAACAGCGCCAGCCCGTTCGCGTATTCCAACTCGCCGTGGGCATAGAGGCGGAGCAGGTAGTGGGAGGTGTCGCCCGTGCCAAATTCACGCATGGAATAGCTCACGTTGTTCATGCCGGCAAAGACGTGCGCGCGGTGGCGTCCGTTGATGGTGGCGCGCAAATCGTATTGCAGCATGACGGACGTGCCGTCGTGCCGATTTATACGGAAGTCCATGCCGTTCTTGGCGGGGTTCCACATCTCGTCGGTCAGTTGATAGACGCCGAGCTTGAACTCGTGGTGTTCCGAGGGCTGGTATTTCAGCCGGGCGCCCCAGGTGGCGTAGGGATAGGAGGACATCACGTGGTCCATCAGGGAGGCGCGGATGCTGCCGTTCAGCACGTTGTTCACCGAGTAACCGAAGAACGGGGAGCGGGCGAAGTCGTCCAGCGATCCCATGCGGCCCAGCTTGACGGAGAACTCGTCCCCGAATGTTTTTTCGACGTTAAGTTCGTACAGGAAGGTGGTCCGCCCGCCGTATAATTGCATCGGGTCGAAGCGGGAGCCGACGGCGTTGGCAATGCTGTGGCCGTGACGGTCGATGCCGGAAATCTTGATGGTCGTTCCCGGCCATCCGATCATTTTATCCAGGCCGAAATTCAGGCCGAAATACATGTCGCTCGCGTAATTGTCGTCGCGCTTAATTCCGCCCGAGGGGACGGCGGCGTAGATCGCGGTGTAGGATGCGAACGGGGAGATGCCCGCCCGCTCGGACGCCGTGCGAATGCCGAGCAATTCGCCGGTGATTCGCTCCCGTTCGTACCAGCGTTGCGCCGGTTCCGCAGTGAGGGAGATTGCGTGCAATGATATGCACAGCAATAACGATGTTGTTGTCAGGTGTTTCATGAGTTTCATGAGTTTGGTTTTGGTTTGTTCCCGGCGTCGCGGGGATGCCGGGGTGGAATTCCCCGGAACCCGGCCGGACGCCGGAAAAAAGTGTGTGAAGGTGCGTGAAAGTGCGTGAAAGTGCGTGGAAGTGCGTGCATTGGGCGCAGGCTCCGCCATGAACCCCGTTCAGGAGCCTGTAGCCATCGGTTTTGTGATGGGGGCGCGTCCGCCAGGCGCGCCGGTGAGTTTATATCAATGTCTTTATTATTTCAGTCTTTTGAAGGCAGGGCGAACCCTTCCCGGATGAGCCGTTTGCAGCCTTCGCCCCGCCAAAGTATTAATATTTTCCGCCGTTGATATTGTTTATTGCAGGATTTATTGCGGAGCGGGTTTGTTACAACCCGCGCCGGTGTTGTTTCGGGAAAACCGTCCGCGTATCAGTGACCCTTGGTCATGCCGATGGAAACGGCGCCCTCGGTTCTGCTGAGTTTTTTCCACATGAAACCGTATGCCGCCACGACTCCGAAGCAGGCGAGCGGCACGATGAAGCCCCGCGCGATGTCGGAGTGGTCCGCGACGTGGCCCATGACCTTGGGCACGATGGCGCCGCCCATGATCGCCATGACGATGAAGGAGGAGGCTTTTTTCGCTTTGCCGCCAAGTCCGAAGATGCCCAGCGCGAAGATGGTGGGGAACATGATCGACATGAAGAAATAGCTCGCGAAGACGCAGATGGCGGAGACCCAGCCGAGCTTCAGCACGACCAGCAGGCAGAGCACGATGTTGCACACGCCGAACAGGCCGAGCACACGGTGCGGGGGGAATTTCTTGAGCAAAAACGCGCCGATGAAACGTCCCGAGAGAAAGAGTATGAAGCCGATCGAGGCGAGCGTGGCGGCGGTCTTGTTGGTGAGCACGACCGGGGGTTGCGAGGTCATGTAATTGATAAAATACGCAAAGATGCCGGACTGCGCCGCCACATAAAAGAACTGCGCGATCGTGGCGCCCGAGAAGTGCGGGTGCGCCCAGATGCTGGTGTGGGTGAGGCGTCGCGACCGGGTCGCGAGGATGACGCTGCCGGCGATGGCCAGCGCGGCGGCGGTGCAGATGAAGGCGTTCAATATCACCGCGTCGCTGGAGGTGAAAATCGAGGTGATGGCCGACGCGATCATGCCCACGGCGGCGGACAGCACGACGATGTTGGTCCACAACAGGAACAGCGGGGTCTTGAGGCTGCCGTTCGTGGTGGCGGAGCGGGAGGCGGTGGCGGCGGCGGTGGTGGCGGCGGCAGCAGTGGTAGCGGCGGTTTCCGGCAGAGGCGAGGCGGGGGTGTCGCCGTCGATGTTATAATCGTCCGACATTTTCAGGTCGGGCAGGTAGGCGCGGAGAAAAACGACGGCGAGGATGAGCACGACGATCGCGACGGCGGCGTAGGGAATCCAGAGCGTTTCCGCGCCGGTGTTGCGCCCCTCGGCGTCGGTCGAGTAGAAAAACATCGCGCCCGCGAGCGGCCCGAACACCCAGCCGATGCCGTTGCAGGATTGGGCGAGGTTGATGCGGGTGGCGGCAAACTGCTTGGGGCCGAGCACCGTGGTGTAGGGATTGGCGACGGTTTCGAGGAAGGTGAGGCCCGCCGCGATGAAGCAGACGCCGAGCAGGAAGGCCCAGAACATCGCGATTTGCGTGGCGGGGATGAACCACAAGCCGCCCGCGGCCACCATCAGGAGTCCGGTGATGATGCCGCCCTTGTAGCCAAGTTTCCCGGCGAGCCATCCGGCGGGCAGCGCCATGAGGAAATAGCCGAGGTAGTGCGCGAACTGGACCCAGGCCGACTGCGAGAGCGTGAGGTGCAGCTCTTCCTGGAAGTGCTTGTCCATCACGTCGATCATGCCGTTGCAGAATCCCCACAGGAA
>JAISGL010000337.1 GCA_031263125.1 Opitutaceae bacterium
AACCTGCTAATCAACGTGGTGTCCCGCCGCGTGAAACAACTCAAGCACGGCAGCCGTCCCTTGATCGAGTCGCTCGAAAAGCTCTCGCCCGAGGACCTTGCCCTGCGCGAAATCATCGAAGGCAAAATCAGCTTCGAAGTCGCCAAAAGCACCTGACGCCTCCCCGTCGCGCAAACCCAGCCGTGTTTGGCGCCGCCGCACCCATGCATGCGGCAACGAACCGTTGTCGGGCAAGGGCGTGAATTATTTTGGAAAGCAAACCGCGCCATGTCAGCAGCCCGCAAAAAAGAAGCAGCCCCCCGCCATACCGAAATCCGCAACGCCAAGGCGGGCCGCGATTATTTTATCGAGGAACGTTACGAGTGCGGCATCGCCTTGCGCGGCACCGAGGTGAAATCCATCCGCTCCGGGAAAGCGCAGATCAACGACGCCTTCGGCCGGTTCGAAAAAGGCGAACTCTGGCTCCACAACGCCTACATCGAGGAATACTCGTTCGGCAACATCTGGAATCACGACGCACGCCGCATCCGAAAACTCCTGCTTCACAGGCATCAGATTCGCAAAATCGCGCAGGAAATCCAAGTCTCAGGCCGCGCCTTCGTGCCCCTGCGCATGTATCTCAAGGGAGGTCTCGTGAAGGTCGAGATGGCCGTCTGCTCCGGCAAAAAACTTTTCGACAAACGCGACGACCTCAAAAAGAAGGCCGAGATGCGCGAAGTCGAAAAACTTTGGAAGCGCAGAAGGTAAGACAAAGCCTCCGACCGGACCGCGCCTGCTTGCCCGGCGAAATCATTTTCACCCCGGACGGAGGGGTGTAATTGCGAAAGGTAGCAATCAAGTGAGCGACCCGGAACAGAAACGAAGGGAGATCGCCGAAGGGCGCAAAAACGGCGAAGCCGTTTCCTGATGAAGCCCAGGGTTGCGATGCAGTCGCTACCCTGGGAAAAGGGGAGAAGATTGTCACACAACCTCGAAGAGGTTGCCTGGGATTGAACCGCCGAAACGCGAGTGATTTATGGCAATGTTATCAGGCAACCCCGTTGGGGTTGTGTGATTATTATCGGATTACCCAAGGCAGGCGACGTTATCGCCAGCCTTGGGCTTCAATAGGCAACGGCTTCGCCGTAGCTACCCAGACCGGAGGTTCCGCCCTGCCTTTGCTCGACAGAAAGTGAAATTTCCCAACACTCGCTCACCGCGTGAAAAAACAAGCGATCATCACACTCGACATGGAGGGCGTCCTCGTCCCTGAAATCTGGATAGCCGTTGCCGAAAAAACAGGCATTCCCGGATTGCGCCGCACCACGCGGGACGAACCCGACTACGACAAACTCATGCGCGGACGCCTCGAAATCCTCGACCGCCACGGCCTCAGGCTCTCCGACATCCAAAACGTCATCGGCACGCTCCGCCCGCTTCCCGGCGGCAGGGAATTTCTGGATGAGCTGCGCACCATCGCGCAGGTGCTCATCCTCTCCGACACGTTTGAGCAGTTCGCCCAGCCGCTCATGCGCCAGCTCAACTGGCCCACGCTCCTCTGCCACCGCCTCATCGTCGAAAACGACCGCATCGTAAATTACCAGATTCGCACGCCCGGACAAAAGCAGAAGGCCGTCGCCGCGCTCAGGCAGATGAACTACCGCGTGATTGCCGCCGGCGACTCGTTCAACGACACCGCGATGCTCGGCGAGGCCGACACCGGTTTCCTTTTCCACGCGCCGCAAAACGTGATCGAACGCTTCCCGCAATTCACCGCGTTCGACACCTACGGACAACTCCTCGCCGCGATCAAGGCCGGGCTGACGTAAACTTGGGGCTGGCGTAAACTTCGGGCGCATCTCAAAAACCGGACAAGCAAGACGCCACGGCACGGGCATCTTGACCGCATCGAAGCCGGCATGGGAGCGGGGCTTCGCGCCGTCCACGGGCAAGATGCCCGTGCTACGTCAATCCGGCGGCTTCGCCGCCAGCGGCGAGACGCCCGCGCTACTCCGGAATTGGTAGCTCGGCCCGTCCAGTTTTTGAGATGCGCCCGCGTAAACTCCGGGTGTAAACTCGGACTGGCGTAAACTTCCCCGGATGCTTTTCCTTTGGGAGCGCGGGCATCCGGCATCTCTGTCCTGTCCGCGAAATGGGTGCGCCCGCCTGTTGTTTTCCGAATACTCACTGATGTTACGCGGAGAGCGTTTTTTGGTAGGGCGGTCTCGCCGAGATCGCCGCGTTCGTCGCTCGTGGTTCCCGGCGGTCTCGGCGAGACCGCCCTACCAAAAACTGACTGCTGCGTAACATCAGATACTCATCCTCATCGCAGGCGCACGCGTTTCACGGGCAGAGCAAAGATGCCGGATGCCCGCGCTCCCAGGCGCCGTGCTACCGCATCATTTTATGTATTCCCGCCGCTTTGAAACCGTGCGCGCTTTCGGATCGCCGTAGGGTTTCTTGCGATAGCCCGGAAGGGCGGGGTCGTTTGCGCAGCGGATCTGAAAATCCTGCATGCGTTGAAACAACGACAGCAACTGCCCCGGCATCGAATAGGTGTCGAGTTGCGCGCGCTCAAGCACGACAAGCAACTCGTGGACGGTTTCGAGCGTCGAGAGACAGCCTTCCTGCGGCTGCTGTTTGATCACGTAGCGGCTCGGCGTCGTCGGCGTGAACATGACGCGCGGCAGTTGTTGCAGGCACGTCGAAAGACGGAGCATCTTGCGTGCGCACGCCCACGTGGCATCGAGCAGCAGCACGAGCAACATGCGCCCGCCGAGCGTCCCGGTCGTGAGGGCGGTCTGCGGCTGCGAGAGATTGACGGCGTTTGGTCCCGGGTAGACAAGCACGGGATAATATTTCGGGTCGCGCAAAAGCTCCCGCACCTCCTCGTGCGAATCGAACCCGGCGCCCACGTGGATTTTGCTGTTGGGCAGGCAGAGATGCGTGAGACGCCCCGTGTTGGCCTTCTCCTCCTTGAACTCCTTCGGGTGCATCAGGAACACGAAACGCGTGCGCGTATCCATTGGCCGGATACTTGGGCACCAGCAATGGGCCTTCGGCCAGAAACAGCGGTAACACATTTCGCGGGACATGCGTGCAGTAATAGCGTCCGGCATGACG
>JAISGL010000401.1 GCA_031263125.1 Opitutaceae bacterium
TTCGGCGGTTCAATCCTAGGCAACCCCGTTGGGGTTGTGACAATTTTATCCTCTTTCCCAGGGTAGCGACTGCGTCGCAACCCTGGGCTTCACTAGGAAACGGCTTCGCCGTTTTTGCGCCCTTCGGCGCTCTCCCACCGCTTTCGTTTGCACTTCTCCCGATTACTGAACGTCTGTCGCGGCTTCCCCGGCGGCGGCTTCCCCGGCGGCGGCCTATTCGGCGGCGGGTTTTTCGAGTTGCGATTTCAGGTCGTTGAAACGGCTGCGCAGGTCTTCGTCCTCCGACTTCTTCAGGCCGTGGTCGATCAGCGCGCCGGCGGCGCGGACGTCGCCCATCTTCAACGCGACGCGCGCGCAGAGATACACCAGCTCCATGTTTTTCGGGAAGATCAGCAGACCTTCCGTGAGCACGGTGAAATTGTCCGGCTTCGGCGCCATCGAGCAGGCGAGCCAGGCGTTCGCAATCGTCTCGTAGGTCAGCGGGAGCGCGGGCCTGATCTGGCGCGCGACAAAAAGCTGGTCGAGTATCGGCACGAGTTGGCCGGGCGTGATGTGGACGCCGTCGGACGCCGCCGGGTGCGCCTTCGCGTCTTCGAGCAGCATCGCGGCGTAGGCCGGATAGACGGCGGCGCGCGCGGTCTTCGCGGTCACGGCCTGCGAAAGCATGCGGCGCGCGAGTTCGCCCTGATTGTTGGCGTTCGCGACGAGTCCGTAGGTGGCGAGGAAACCCGGATCGCGTTCGCCGCGCCCGTAGGCGCCACGCAGCACGGGGAGCGCGGCGCCGGGATTGCCGGCGAGCATGAGCGCGTCGCCTTTCATCGCGGCGCTGTCGCCTTCGCGCGCGGGTTCGAACTCGCGCGGCGGGCTGTCGATGCGTTCCTTTCCCTTGACGACAAAATCGTGGAATTGATAGGCCGTGAAACCGATGTAGCCGCGCAGTTCGACGAGGAATTTTTTGTAGGTTTTGCCAAAGCATTCCTGAAACAGCTCCTCGGTCATAGGCTCCTTGGCGAGGCGGGCGATGAGTGTTTCGAGCGGCTTTTTGTATTTGTTGGGCCAGCCGTAGAGGCACATGTGAACGATGGCGTAGCACTGCTTGGCCCAGACGTTGTTGCCGATCGGATTGCGCGCGAGGGGCGAATCGGCCTTGACGCCAAAAAAATCCTTGAAGCCGAGGAGCGCGCGGCGCTGGAGGGCGACATTGAAGTCGTTGTCGGGTATCGTTTCCATGCCGGGGATTTCGGTGTCGTCCTCCGCCGCCTCGCTGTCCTCCCCGTCGCCGGCCACCGAGGGCATGATGGCGTTTGATTTCTGCTTGCCGCCGCCCGGCACGGACCTGAGTTCGCCGATGCGGATGTATTTGGGATACACCTCCATTTTCTGGATGATTTGCAGGACGCCTTCCTCATACCAAGGGGGCGGTGGCGATTCGGTCTGGCTGAGCAGGTAGTGGACGTACTCGCGGTAGAGGAGGCTGAAATAATCGACCTCGAACGTCGCCCCGAGCGACGAGGTGTCGATGTCGATGTCCACGTTGTTGAGCGTCATCGTCGAGGTGCCCATGTCCACGACGATGTAGACATGGTCGCGTCCCAGGAGCGTGATGCTCGCGCGCCCGGCGTCCTTGGAATAATCGGCCTTGTCCGACCTCGGGATGAATTCGTCGAAGGCTCCGCCGCGTCCGCAAAGGATGAGCGTGCCGGGGTGGCGGATGGTGGCCTTGATGGGCCACACATTGTCGAGGGCGAAGCGGAAGGTTTCAAAATCGCGGACCAGTCTTTTCGTGGCCCGCTCGGAGGCGTTTGAGTAAACGGTGAAGCCGGGGATTTTGGTCGTGATCCAGTTTTCCGGCGGGGGCAGCTCGGTCCTGGCGGTCACGACAAGGGTGTCGAGTTGCGTGACCGGCTCCTGATTCTGCGCGGCGGTGCCCGTGGCCGTCGCGACGCCGGGAGCCGTTTGCGCCGGGAGCGGGGAAACAAGCGCAGGGATCAGCGAAAAAAGAATCAGCGAAAAAAAACAGGCGGAACAGGCGGCAAGGATACGGCGAGGCACAAATTGCATGATGCGATGAGATGGGATGGGTGAGATGGGATGAATGGGATGGGATGGATGCGGAATGCAGATGAGGCGTGATTTGTGGACGCGAATTACAAAACAGTCACGCCGGAAAAACTCTCCCATAAAAACTCGGTGGAGCAGGCGGGAGCGGCAGGTTCCGGGAGCGGCGAGAAGCCTGACATCCAAAATCTAAAATCCAAAATTCCCCGCCGCCTCATTCTCTCTTGCGCCACCGCCGCCCCACCCGCTTCACTCTGCGCACTACACCACCGCACTACCGCTACCGCACCACCGCATCATCGCACCACTACACCACCGCACTACCGCACCATCGCATCACCGCATCACCGCACCACAGCATCACCGCACGACCACTACATGAAGCTCACTGACCTCAACCGCTACGGCGCCATCGGCGCCAACTGCGCCCACTTGCAAATCGGCACGCTCAACATCGTCATTGATTCCGGCCTCCACCCGAAAAAAACGGGACGCGACGCCACCCCCGATTTCAGCAAAATCCGCGGCGTCCACCTCGACCTCATCATCATCACGCACTGCCACCTCGACCACATCGGCAGCGTCCCGCTCCTCCTCCGCGAACACCCCGAGGCGCCCGTCGTCATGACCACCTCCAGCGCCATGCTCATCGAACGCATGCTCCACAACTCGGTCAGCGTCATGACCCGCCAGAAAGAAGAAGCCAACATCCCCGGATACCCGCTCTTCACGCACGAGGAAATCGACCGCCTCCGAAAACGCTTCACCGGCATCCCCTTCGGCCAGGCCAAACGCATCGCCGGCGCGAAAAACGACGCCATCACCATCATCCTCCACCCCGCGGGCCACGTCGCCGGCGCCGCCGGAGTCGAAATCCACCACAAACACCGCCAGATATTCATCACCGGCGACGTCCTCTTCGACAACCAGCGCACCCTCCCCGGCGCGAAATTCCCCGCCGGCCACTTCGACACCCTCATCATGGAAACCACGCGCGGCAACACCGAACGCCCCCCCGAAAAAGCCCGCTCCCTCGAAGTCGTCCGCCTCATCGACACCATCAACGAAACCATCCAGCGCGGCGGCACCTGCCTCATCCCCGTCTTCGCGCTAGGCCGCCAGCAGGAAATCCTCTCCATCATCCACGACGCCCGCAAATTCCGCCGCCTCGTCGACTGCCCCATCTACGCCTCCGGCCTCGGCATGGACCTCGCCGACTACCTCGACGAAATCTCCCGCAAAACCAAGCACGCCACCTTCAACCGCGGCATCATCAAGGAACTCAAAATCAAACCCGCCCCCCGCAAACTCAACCCCGGCGAAGACCCCAAACGAAACGCCCTCTACATAATCAGCAGCGGCATGCTCGTTGAAAACACCCCCTCCTACATCCTCGCCTCCGGCCTCATTGGAAACAGCAACAACACCATCTGCTTTGTCGGCTACTGCGACCCCGAGACCCCCGGCGGTGAAATCCTCGCCTCGCGCAGCGGCGGCACCTACCTCTTCAAAACCGCCCACGTGAAAGCGAAAATCAAAGCCCGCGTCGAAAAGTTTGAACTCAGCGGCCACGCCGACCGCGAGGAACTCCTCCAATTTGCCGTGCAAAGCGCCCCCCGTGCCATCGTCCTCACCCACGGCGAACCCGCCTCCCGCGCCTGGTTCGCGGAACGCCTCGCCGAAGCGCTCCCCAAAACCAAAATCATAGACCCCGTCCCGCTCCAGGAATATCAGATTTAGGAATTTTGGATTTTGGATTTTCGATTTTGGATTACGCGCTACCGCGCGGTTGCAAATGCGAAAACGGCGCGGCAGCGCCCAATCGAAAATCGAGAATCCAAAATCGAAAATCCAAAATTCCCCGCCAGCTTTTCGATTACGCCCCACCGCACGATTCCGAATGCGAAAACGGCGCGGAAGCGCCCAATCGAAAATCCAAAATCGAAAATCCAAAATCCCAAATCCCCCCCGCCAGCTTTTCGATTACGCTCCACCACACGATTCCAAATGCAAAAACGGCGCGGCAGCGCCCAATCGAAAATCGAGAATCGAAAATCGAAAATCTCCTTTCCCTGCGTTTTAACTTTCCAAATCCCCCCCAACCTCCCATATCCCATCACCACTTCCGACCATGAAAAAAGATTCCATCATATCCAAAATCAAAGCCGACAAAGTCGTCGCGCTCATCCGGGCCGACAGCTCTGACGGCCTCATCGACTGCGCCCGCGCGCTTGCCGCCGGCGGCCTCACCAGCATCGAGCTGACCATGACCACGCCCGGCGCGATCCGCCTCCTCGAAAAAGCCACCGCCGAGCTGCCCGACTTCATCTTCGGCCTCGGCACCGTGCTCGACACCGAGACCGCCCGCGCGGGCATCCTCGCCGGCGCCAGGTTCATCGTCACCCCCGCCACGCGCCCCGACGTCAACGAACTCTGCCAACGCTACAGCGTCCCGATCTTCAGCGGCGCCTTCACGCCCACGGAAATCCTCCGCGCCTGGGAATCCGGCGCCGACGCCGTGAAAATATTCCCCGCCGAGTTCTTTGGCCCCAACTACATCAAATCGGTCAAAGCCCCCTTCCCGCAAATCGACTTTGTGCCCACCGGCGGCGTGAACGAAAACAACGTCGCCGACTTCCTCAAAGCCGGCGCCGCCGCCACCGCCGCCGGCAGTTCCCTGGTCCAGGCCAAAGCCTTCAAGGAAAAAGACTGGCCCGCCATCACGGCGAAAGCCAAAGCCTTCGTCGCCGCCGCCGCCACGGTCAAATAAATGCGGCATGCTGCAAGGGCGCATCTCAAAAACTGGACAAGCAAGACGCTGTGGCACGGGCGTCTCGCGCGTGTTCCGGAAGTAGCGCGGGCATCTTGCCCGCGTTCCGGGAGTAGCGCGGGCGTCTCGCCCGC
>JAISGL010000045.1 GCA_031263125.1 Opitutaceae bacterium
TTCGAAGCCCGCGTGGGCAAAGGCCGCCTGCTCGTGACAAGCATCAACATAACGGACACGGTCCTCGACCCCGTGCGCCGCCAGCTCCGCGCAAGCCTGATGGCCCACGCGGCGAGTCCCGCATTCCAACCGTCGGTATCCGTCAGCAGGCAGCAAATCCTGTCGTTGTTTGCGAAAAAATAACCGCAGGCAGTCGGGCAAGATGCCGCGTGCGACAAGGAGCGACACGGAGCGCGCCTCGCGCGCCCTCATGTGGCCATGTCGTACTGCCGCGGCGAAATTGCGTCCGGCGGCATCCGTCCGGCCAGCCACGCTTCGAGATTTTTCATGGCGCGGCGTCCGCACTGCGGATACCAGTCGATGGTCGGCCCGGCGGTGTGCGGCAAAAGCGAAACGTTCCGCAGTCCCCGCAGCGGCGAATCCGCCGGCAGAGGTTCGACGGTGAACACGTCGAGGCCGATTTGCACTTCGCCTCGCGCCGCCAGCGCGGCCAGCGCCGGTTCGTCCACGAGGCCGCCCCGCGCCACGTTGACCAGCACGGCGCCGGGGCGCAGTTGCGAAAGCAGCGCGGCGCCCACGCACTGGCGCGTCTCCGGCGTCAGCGCCTCGGCGATAAAAACCACGTCGTTGTCGCGGTAGAGCGCCGCGAGATCGCAGGCTTTGGTCACGCCGTGTTTTGCGTAAACCCCGTCCGGCACCGGGGCGGAAAACGCCTCGATGTGCGTCCCGAAAGGCGCGAGCAGCCGGATGAGCGCGCGCGCCACCGCGCCGAACCCGTGGATGCCCACGCGCCGCCGCAACAGGCTGCGCGGACGGGGAAGCCGGGGATATTTTCCGGGCGACGTCCAGGCACGGTCCACGTGCATTTCCAACGCGTAGCGCGTGGCCTGTCGCAGGCACATCAGCGCCAGCATCAGCGCGCACTCGGCGACGGTCGGCGCGGCTTCGTCACCCCAGTTCGTGACGATGCCGCCGTGTTCGATAAACTCGCGGGGAATCTTCGCGCGCACGGAGCCGGCCAGATAAAAAAATCCGCGCAAAGCCGGACACCGCGCGAGCAATCCGGTTGTGAGCGGGGGCATTTCCCATGCGCCGATGATTGCGGCGGGATTGAGACGCGGAAGTATTTTTTCCCAGCCATCGGCGTCCGACTCCTCGTCCGTTACGTCCCAGCGCAACCAGCGGATTTTCCTGCCTTGCGGAAACTCAAAGTACTCGGGCGCCCGCTCCTTGAAAAAACGCTCGCGTTCGGACGGTGTCAGTGCGAGCAGCACCGGGATGTCGCCATCGCCGCCGTCGCTGCCGCCGTCGTCGCCGACGGTGGTGGTGGCGGTGGTGGCGGTTGCGGCGGTTGCGGCGGTTGCGGTTGCGGCGATGGCGGTGGTGGACGGGGATGATTCAAGAGATGCGCGCATGGCGGGACGCCCGCGCGCCAACGCCAGATTATTTTTGGAGGACATGTTTGCAGTCTGTGGTTTTTTGCCCGCCGAATGAAAGCCGTTTTCCGCCGGTTTTCCGTTGGCGAACCGTGTTATCAAATTTCTCCTCTTTCCCTTCTCTTTCCCCTTTTTTCCCATTTTTCCCTCTTTTCCTCTTTTCCCATTTTTCCGCTTTCCTCCCGTATCATTCCGAAACGTCCCGGATGAACGCCTCCAGCACCCGCGCGCCTTCCTCCAATGCCGCCACCCCGATGAATTCGTCCCCCGTGTGCGCCTGCGCGATCGACCCCGGACCGAAAGCCACCGCGGGCGTGCCGTGCGCGTTGAACACATTCGCGTCGGAAAACCACGGCGCCACTTCCACGCCCCGCGCATGCGCCGCCATCCGCCGCACCCACGGATGATCCGCCGCCAGGGCAAACGGCGGACCCTCGCGATGCATCCGCACGCGCAAACCTCCGGCGGCCCCCGCCGCCGCGCGCACGTGCTCCATCACCGTGTCGTTTGGCATCCCCGGATGCGTGCGGATGTCAAGCCCCGCGCGGCAGGCATCGGGCACGATGTTCAACTCGCCGCCGCCCCGCACCACGCCGAGATTGAGCGACGCGCCGCCGAGATCGGGATGCCGCGCCGCCTCCAGCATCGGGGCCAGCCCGTCCCGGCACGCGTGCAAAAACGGCAGCATCCGGTAAATCGCATTGTCGCCGCGCCCGGGAGTCGCGCCGTGGCAGGCCCGCCCCGCCGACTCCACCCAGACGCGCAGCACGCCTTTCTCCGCGCGCACGACGCGCAGGTCCGTAGGCTCCAGCGCCACGGCAAAATCCGCCCGAAACCCCGACTCGCACAACGCCTTCGCGCCCGTGCTCATCTCCTCCTCGCCCATCGTCGCCGCAAACACCCACGTCACGCGCGACCGCGCCGCGCCGGGACTTCGCAACCATCGCGCCAACGCCCACAACGCCGCCGCCATCGGCCCTTTTGTATCGCACGCCCCGCGTCCGTAAACACGCCCGTCCCGCACCTGCGGCGCAAACGGCGGAATCGTCATGCCGGCCACGCCGACCGTATCCAAATGCGGCGCCAGCGCCACCACCGGAGCATCGCGCCCGTCGCGCTCGTCGCACACATCGCGCGCGCCGCGCGTGTCGCGCTCATCACGCACGCTGCGCCCGTCACGCTCGTCGCGCACGCCGCGCGTGCCACGCCCGCCGCGCGCCGGGAAACGCGCCACCACGTTTGGCCGTCCGGGCCGCACATCCGTCACCATCACCTCGCCGCCGAGCGCGCGCAACAACCCGGCCACGTAATCCGCCACCACGCGTTCGCCGGGCGGCGTTCCCCCCGCATCACCCTCGGGCGACACGCTCGGGCGGGCCACCAGCTCGCAAAGCAGTTCAATGACGGAAGACGGAAAAAGCATCCTGGGAAAAGACGTAAAGCGGACTTGCAATCAGTCAACTTGTAACTAAACGGAGATTTAATTATGAACCTGCCTGCCAGCTCCCCCGCGCCTCTCCCTCCCCCACCCTTCTCTCCCGCACCCCTCCCTCTCGCGCCTCTTCCGCCCGCGCCCTGCACACCCGAAAAGGCGGACGATTTTCTCTCCACGCCCACGCCCGAAGTCGTCGCGGCGGTGGCCGCGCTTCCCGACGGCCCGGTTGTGGTTCTGGGCGCCGGGGGAAAGATGGGGCTGCACCTCAGCCTCATGTTAAGAAAAGCCGCCATCGCCGCCGGGCAGGCCGGACGCCGCGTCATCGCCGTTTCCCGTTTCAGCACCCTGCGCGACCGCGACAGCTTTGCCCGCGCCGGCATCGACACCATCGCCTGCGACCTCTCCGTGCCCGCCAATGTCGATGCGCTGCCCGACGCGCCCACCGTCTTTTTTCTCGCCGGCGTCAAGTTCGGCACCGCCGCCTCGCCGCTCCTCCTCGAACGGATGAACGTCACCGTGCCCAGACTCGCCGCCACCCGTTACCGGCACTCGCGCATCGTCGCCTTTTCCACCGGCTGCGTGTATCCGTTCGCCCCGGTCGGCACGCGCGGTTGCGACGAGTCCGTGACGCCCGCCCCCGTCGGCGATTACGCGCGGTCCTGCCTGCTCCGCGAGCAGGCGTTCGCCGCCATGTCGCGCGACGCCGGCACTCCGGTTGTCCTCATCCGGCTCAACTATGCCGTCGAATTTCGCTACGGCGTGCTCGTCGATATAGCCACAAAAGTCCGCGACGGCCTGCCCGTGGACGTCACCACGGGACACGTCAACGTCATCTGGCAAACCGACGCGCTCGCGCACATCATTCGCGCGGCCTCCCTCGCGACAAGCCCCGCCGTGCCCCTCAACATCACCGGCGCCGGTGTCCATCGCGTCCGCGACATCGCCGCCGCCTTCGGCGAACTTTTCAAAATCCCGCCGCTCATCACCGGCAACGAAGCGCCCACCGCCTGGCTCAACGACGCATCACATTCACACCGACTCTTCGGCGCGCCGCCGACCTCGCCCGCCACCATGCGACAATGGATCGCAAGCTGGCTCGCCTCCAACGGACACACCTGGGACAAACCCACCGGCTTTGAAAAACGCGACGGCAAGTTTTGAAACGCCAAACCGCAAATCGCAAAATCGGAAAACGCAAAATCGCAAATAGCAAAACCGCAAAACACCAAATCGCAAAACCGCAAACCCAACGCCATGCACTCCATTGACGACATCAGAAAACATCTCCTCGCCGGACAAGTCATCCCCGCCCTTCCGCTCGCGCTCAACCGCCACCGCCGCTGGTCCGAACACCACCAGCGCGCCGTCCTGCGCTACTACATCGACGCCGGAGCCGGCGGCATCGCCGTCGGCGTGCATTCGACGCAATTCGCGATTCGCGAAAAAAAGCACGGCCTCTTTGAACCCGTGCTCGCCCTCGCCAGCGAAACGATCACCGGCTGGCCCGGCCAGACCCCGCGTCCCTTTCTCCGCATCGCCGGCATCTGCGGACGCACACCGCAGGCCCTCGCCGAGGCGGAAACGGCGGTCCTCTTCGGATACCACGCCGCCCTGCTCAGCGTGGCCGCCCTCGGAGACGAAGACGAGCGCGCCATCGTCCGCCATTGTGCGCGCGTCGCGCGGACAATTCCCATCATCGGTTTTTATCTCCAGCCCGCCGTGGGCGGACGCGTGCTCAGCCACCGCTTCTGGCGGACGTTTGCCGACATCCCGAATGTCGTCGCCATAAAAATGGCGCCCTTCAACCGCTACCGGACGCACGACGTCATCCGCGCCGTCATTGAGTCAGGCCGCGAAGACATCGCCCTCTACACCGGCAACGACGACAACATCATCGCCGACCTGCTCACCCTGTTTGAATACGCCGGCAAAATCCGGCGCGTCGCCGGCGGCCTCCTCGGCCAGTGGGGCGTGTGGACCGAACGCGCCACCGCCCTTTTTGCCGAAATAAAAAAAGCCCGCGCCAAACCGAAACTCGACGCCGCCTGGCTCACCCGCGCCGCCGCGCTCACCGATGCCAACGGCGCGATCTTCGACGTCGCCAACGGCTACGCCGGCTGCATCCCCGGCATCCACGAAATCCTGCGTCGCCAGGGCATATTTGAAACCACCGCGTGTCTCGATCCGCATGAAAAACTTTCGCGCGGCCAAGCCGCCGAACTCGACCGCGTCACCCGCGCCTACCCGTGGCTCGTGGACGACACATTTGTCCAAAACAACCTCCACCGCTGGCTCGCGTGAAGCGCGGAATGCGGAATGCAGATTTTGCAGATTTTGGAATGCGTGTTCCGAAGACGCGACAGCGCCTGGGAGCGCCGGCATCCTGCCGGCAGGTTTGGGGCAATACGGAGCGGGGGCGGCGCTTCACGCCGACTGCCGGCTGGAAGCCGGCGCTCCCAGGCGCTGCCGCGTCTTCGAGACACCTTTCCCTATCGGCGTTGGCACGCTTTTTCACCGGCACACACACATACATACACACACACACATACACACAGCGCCCTTAAAAAGCGGGCACGCCGGCAAAATCCGCCCGTTTTTCAAGTATCATCGCCTCCGCAGCAGGAACGCACCCGCGCCGGCGTGTCCGTCCACCCAAGGTTGCGCTTGCACTGATTTTTCGAGCGCGAAGCGTCCGTCGCCACCCGATCCGCGCGGGCGGGTCAAGAACTCCGCGACCACTTGCCCGTTCTCCCCGGCATCGATGCTGCATGTGCTGTAAACCAGACGGCCACCCGGCTTCACCCGGCGCGCGGCCGCTTCGAGCAAGGCCAGTTGCTGCCGCGCGTGCCTCGCAAAATCGTTCGGCTGCAAGCGCCACTTCACGTCCACGCGATGCCGCATCACGCCCGTGTTCGAGCACGGCGCGTCGAGCAGCACCGCGTCGTATTCCGCGGGCAAATCGTGTTCGCCAAACAACGCCGCGCCCGCTTGCAGCAAATCGCCTTGCACCAGTGCCACTTCGACGCCCGCGGGCGCGCGCGCCAGGTTTTCCTTCAACCGGCCAAGACGCGCTCCCGGCAAATCCATCGCCACGATCAGTGATTTTTTTTCGTCCGCCGCCGCGCCGTTTGCGCGGAGCGCGTCCGCCATCGCCACGCTTTTCCCGCCCGGCGCGGCGCATGCGTCGAGGATCGTTTCGCCCGCGCGCGGCGCGAGCAGCTCCACCGCCAGCCGCGTGGAAGGGTCCTGCAAATACAAGTCGCCCGCCGCGAGTGCCGCCTCCACCGCGGCCCAGTTGCCCGGTTTTACTTCATAAAAATTCGTCCAGCGCGTGGGCGTGAGCCACGCGAGCGCCGCGCCGTCCGGCGCGCGTCCGGGCGTCCGCCAGCGCGCATACAGCGGGGCCGGCTGCTGGTTCCATTCGAGCAACGCCCGCGTGCCCGCCGCGCCGAATTGCGCCAGCCATCGCCGCACGAGCCAGTCGGGATGCGAAAACCACGACGCCAGTTGCTCCGCGTCCGCCAGTTTTCCCGGTGCTTTCTCTTCAGCGAACGCCGCCGCCAGTTTGCGCACGACGGCGTTTACCAGCCGCGCCTCGGGCGCGCTCGCGAGCGTTTTTGTCTGCCCGACCGCGTGGTGCACCACGCGCGCCGTGTGGGCTTCCGTGGCGGTGGCGTCTGCGACGGCGGTGGTGTTGCCGGCGATGGCAATGGTGTTATCAGCGGCGGCGGTGTTGCCGGCAACGGCGGTGGTGTTATCAGCTGCAGCGGTGGTGTCGGCAACGGCGGTGTTGTTATCAGCGGTGGCGGTGGTGTCGGCGACAGCAGTGGCGTTATCAGCGGTGGCGGCAGAGGTGACGCCGCCGCCTTCGCCTTCGATCAATTCAAAACACGCCACGAGCAGGATCGCTTTCAGGCGCGATCTCGGCGCGCGTTCCACCAGCCGGCGCAGATGCGTCTCGATGCGCCCTTTGTGTCGCACCGCGCCGAAGAGCAGATGCTGGCAGCGCGCGCGTTCCACGCCGGTGATTGTGCGCGGCAGCGAGTCCATCAGCGCATCCACGCGCTCGAAGTTTTCGAGCCAGCGCGCGAGCAGCATCACCGCGAGCGACCAAGGGGTGGTTGGCGCTGGCTGGGACACGGGCGACCGGGGCGTTTCGGTTCTGGTTTCAGTTGTCGGCATTGCGTAAAACTCGTCTTCCGAGGCACGCAAATCAAAGAAAATCC
>JAISGL010000113.1 GCA_031263125.1 Opitutaceae bacterium
ATGATCATAATTTTGTAATCGACCGCGAGCCTTCGCCCTCAAAAAGCCGCCGCGCGCTTGTGAAAGCCGCCGAGGTTTACGAACCCGTTTCAGGCCGCGTGATGGAAGTGTTCACCGAAGAGCCGGGCGTGCAGTTTTATTGCGGCAATTTTCTCGACGGCAGAAACACCGGCAAAAGCGGAAACGCCTACGCGCGCCGCTCCGGTTTTTGCCTGGAAACGCAGCACTATCCCGATTCACCAAACCAGCCCGCGTTCCCAACCACAATCCTGCGTCCCGGCGAACACTATGAAACCGTCACAGCCTATCGCTTTTCGACGCGGTAGCGCATTGTAGCGCAGTGGCTTTTCAGGGACGGTGGCATCGCTTGATGCGCGCCCGATTATTGGAGCCATTGATATAAAGTCCGTCTGTGGTGGGAAATCTCCAAGAGGAGGCAGGCTTGGCAGCCTGCGCTACGTGTGCGAACCGGCGCATTCCAATCAGTATTGATTACACCCGCGACGACGCGACAGCCGGACGCATGAAAATAGGCTTGCGTTGTTTTATATAAAGCGAATTGGGTCGGAAGAAACAGTTATGCTTCGCTACCTCGGATATGGTTACAGACATTTTGGGCAGAAACCCATGCAGCCGCAGACCCGCGTGAACTGGGAATTCTATGCGCTCGTGGGCGGACGTTGCGCGCCGTGGTTCGGGGACAGGCCCAAGCCGGAAAAAGGCGATCTCGAAACAAATATCATCTGGGTTTTCCCGCCGGAGCACGTGCACGGCTGGGTGGGCGAGCGAAAACGCTGCCGCGTGGCCGTCCTGCATTACGGCTCGGTGCCGCCCGTGCTCGCGGAGATCGTGCGCCGTCATGGTTTTCTGCGGCACAAGCTCAGCCCGGCGCAAGCGCGGCGGGTGGAGGCGATCGCGCGCGAGCTGCAACCCCATTTCGAGGACCCGGTGCAGGCAAGCCCGCTTTACGTGCAAAAGGCGCAGCTGGAACTGTCGCTCATGGTGCTTGAAGGCGCCGCGATGGGGCGTCTGCCGACGCTCGCGGGGCTGGCGCACGGGAAGATCGAGCACGCGGTGCATTATTTTCAGGAACATCTGGCCGAGGGGCCGTCCATCGCGAAGGCGGCGCGCGCGGCGGGCGTTTCGACGAGCCATTTGCGGAGGCTGTTCATGGAGGCGCGCGGCGAAAGCCCGCGCCTCGCGTTGCGGCGCGTGGCGATGGAGCGGGCCATCGACCTGCTCAGCGAAACGGATTACACGCTCGACATCATCGCCGAGCTGTGCGGCTTCGCCGGCGCGAGCGAGTTCAGCCGCGCGTTCAAGAAACACCACAAGGTGCCCCCCGCCGTCTGGCGCGCCGGAATCCTGCCGCCTTACCAGCGGCCGGTGCGCATTCACGGGCGGTTGCAGTTCCTTCAGGAAAACGACCGCGCGCTCAAAAAACTCCAGCGCTATGGCGCGCACAAATGATATTGGAGCGCCGCGCTCCAGCGTGGCGGCCGGCATGACGGCGTGCGATACGGCAATATTTATGTGCGATATGGCAATTCATCGTTCGTCCCTGTTCTGATAGGTTTCACCGATTCACATGGCACCCCTCGCGTCGATTTCCCTGTTTGCGGCCGCATCAACGGAGTTCATTCCGCGCACGCTCTCGTGGCTCGATTACACAACGCTCGCGCTCTATTTCACGGTCAATCTGCTCATCGGCTGGTGGTGCGCGCGGCGCAAGAAGGCGCAGGCGAACGACTATTTCCTCGGCGGCGGGCGCGTGGCGTGGTGGGCGGCGGCGATCAGTTTTTTCTGCACCGCCACGAGCAGCATCAGCTTCATGGCGCTGCCGGCGTCGTCGTTCAAGGGCAACTGGATGGAGTTTGGCTCGGCGCCGGCGCAGGCGTTCGCGGGCATATTGGTCGGCATGATTTTCGTCGGCATTCTGCGCCGCATGAACATGACCACGATTTTCGCGTATCTGGAGCGGCGCTTCGGCAAGGGCACGCAGCTCGTCGGCGCGGCGCTTTCCGTCATGCTCAAGGTTGGCGGGCGCATGAGCGTCGTGCTGTTGCTGCCGGCGCTGGCGCTTTCGGTCGTCACCGGATTGAATGTCTACCTGAGCATCATCGTGATGGGCGTCGTCACGACGATCTACGCGATGGAGGGCGGTTTCGAGGCCGTCATCTGGACGGACGTGATGCAGGCGGGCGTGATGTCCGGCGGCATCATCATCGCGATCATTTACCTGGCAAACGGTGTCGATGGCGGACTGCCGGGCATCATCGGCACGGCGGCGGCGGCGGGGAAATTCAAGGCGGTGTCCCTTGACTTCAACTTCACGGACGCGACGGTGTGGGTGTTCGCGGGCATGTTTTTCGGGCACATTTTCACGCAGCTCGGCGACCAGCCGCTCATGCAGCGCATGCTCGCCACGGCTGACGAAAAGGAGGCGCGCCGCACGGTCGTGCTCGGCAACACCATCGGCCTCGCCAGTTCGGTTGTCTTTTTCTTCGTCGGCACGGCGCTGTGGGCTTTCTACAACAGCAACCCGGGGCACCTCGCGCCCGGTTTGCAGATGGACAAAATCTTTCCCTACTTCATCGCGAACGAACTGCCGCACGGCGTTGTCGGCCTGATCGTGGCGGGATTGTTCGCGGTGTCGATGGGCGCGCTCAGCGGCATCATCAATTCGGTCGCGGCGATCGTCGTTTCGGATTTCCAGAAAACATTCCGCCCGCAAAGCACCGAGGCCCAGCGCGTGCGCCTCGCAAAAATGACCACGTGCCTCTGCGGCCTGCTCGCGACGGCGTTCGCCGTGTATCTCGCCTACCTCGATCTCGAATCGCTCTGGAAAACGTTTCTGCGGCTGACGGCGCTCATCGGCGGTGGCTTCCCCGGCGTGTTCGCGCTCGGCCTGCTCACGCGCCGCGCGAACGCCAGGGGCGCGGTCACGGGTGCGATCGCAAGCGTGTTTGTCACGGGCGCGGTGCAACTGTGGACTGACACGAGCGCGTTCCTGCATGTGTTCGTGGCGATCAGTTCCTGTTTCGTGATCGGCTACGTGGTGAGCATCCTCACCGGCGGCGAAAAGAAAAAAGGCCCCGAACTGGCCGGCCTTACGCTGTGGGACCGCGAATCGTCAGCGGCGGCGAAGCAAGCCGGAGTGGGCGGGGCAAGGGGTTCGCATTTTGCGAACGGCGTTGCCGGAAAGAATAAAACATTCGGTTGATGCCGGTCAGATGATCCCCCGTTTTTTTATATTGCGCCGCAACCGGCAGGCTCCAGGCACCTCGCGGATTTCGCACCCATTTTAACCATGAAAAACATCCGGCATTTATTCCTCACGATAGTTGCAATAGCCCTTGCTTCCGGCGCGCGCGCGATGCCGGAGATCAAGAAATTCTCCCCCGCCGATGGCGTGGCATTCGAGTTTCGCGACGAATTGCGCAGCCCGGTCTACTCGTGGCCGGAAACGCTTCTCACCTACCACGTCGATTTCACCGGCGCAAAAGTGCTCGAGGAGCATCTCGTTCTTGCCGATGCCGCGGAACCGGGCGCCGACGGCGCATGCCTCTTTCAACTTTCCGAAATCACCAAGGCATCCGACGGCACGCTCGCGACGGCGAAAGTGAGTTTCATGTCTGATTTGAAGCCGGGCGCGGTGAGAAAATTCGTTTTGCGCAAAAAGACACCGGCAAGCCCGGCCACGCCTGCCATCACGCGGACAATCGTCACGCTCATGCTCGATGATATCATTGAGTTTTCCAACGGCCCGCTGAAAGTGCGCGTGCCCGGCAGCCGGACATTTCACGACGGTGCGCAGGTGCCTGCCCCCATTTGCGGACTCGCAAATCCCGACGCATGGATCGGCTCCGCGAGCCGCATCGTTTCCCCCGATAAAAAACCGCTGCGTCTCGACACCGAGTGCGTCGACGATGGTCCGCTCTTCATCACGTATCGCATGACATACACTTTTGCGAATGACGCGCGTTACATCGCCACCGTGCGCCTTGTCGCCGGCTATCAGCATGTCGACTTTTCCGAGCGCATGGAAAATTTCGATCCCGCTGACGCCGCGCGCGTCGAGATGGTGTGGGACGATTACGCGCCGACCATGCGCTACGCCGCGCACGATTGGGAGACGCTTCCCGGCCAGCCTGGCCGCCGTATCGACGATCCCATCCAGACCAACGGCATCATCGAGGAGCCGCACTGGTTTCCCGCCAACCGCATCGAAGACCCGTCGAAAGACATGCTCTGCCGCCTCGCCGCATTCCAAGGCAACGAGCCTCGCGACGCCGTGCCCGTAATGAGCTTTTGGGAAGGCGACACGCAAGGCGCGCCACGCGCCGGCGGACGCGAGCTGAGCGTCTTCGTGCCGAACACCGACGGGTGGGACGACGGCCAATATGGCATCTGGCAACCCACCACGCGCCTCCAGGTTCACTTTCGTTACACTGGCAACACCCTCGTCTGGACATGGCCCCTCGCCAGCGGACGCCGCGCCACCGGCATCACGCTTCACGACGCCGCGTGGGGCGAACAGCAAGTCGAAAAACTCCGCGCCATCTACGTCGCCGAGGCCAAGGGCTGCAAAGATGCTTTCAAAGGCGCCTGGAGTCCGAGCATCGACACCTTTCGCGCCCGCTATGCGCAACTCCTCCGCTCGTGGCACGGCATGCTCGACCTCGACCGCGTGAAAGACTGGGATCTCACCTATCCCGACAGCGCCCGCCGTCCGCCCGCGCCGCTCCCCGGCGCAGGCAATCCGAAAGCCACGCCGCAATCGCTCGAGGACGAAATGTTCCATTCGCCCCTCGCGCTCTATCCGCTCGGCGCAAATCTCGCCGTCATCAACATCAGCCACCGCATACTTCGCCCCTGCATCGACGACTACCTGCTCATGCGCGCCGGCATGACTGCCGGACAACGCCGCCGCATCGACGCGCTCTTTCTCCTTTCCGCCTACGTCAACGCCACCGACGACTTCGCGCCCATGCGCGTCTGCGCCACCGGCACGCCCAACATGTCAGCCGACGGCTTCTGCGCCCCCGTCGAAATCAACACCCTCTATCCCGATCACCCCATGGGTCGCGAGTGGCGCGAGCAATTTCAAAAAATCGTCGAACTCCAGGGTGTCTTCTTCACGCGTCCCGACGTTTCCGCATGGGACGCACTCGGCGGACGCTGGACCGAAAGCCTCGCCGTCTATAACTGGGCCTACCTCAGCCCCGTGGGCACCGCGCAGTGTCACGCCACCGAAATTGACGGGCAAAACCGCATCGCCACACCCGAGTTCGCGCAACGCGCCCGCTGGATGGCCGGCGAACTCAGCGCGCCCATCTGCAATCTCAATCCCGAGAACCGTCTCAAACGCATCCTCTCCGGCGCGAAAACGGAAATTCTCCCGCGCGGCTGGAAACCCGGTGACGCCTTCTCGCGGGCGCTCGGTTTTGAACGCCAGTACGCCGCCCATGGCGCGCACAGCTCCGGCAGCGGCACCGTGCCGCCCGATCACGCCGGCGTTCTCGGACGCTACCTCATGCGCTATGACCCGCTCGCCGCCGAACACCTCCTCTGGGTGCAGGCGCAAGTCGCCTCGCGCGACAAAGGCGAATGGAAACGCGTCCCGCTTTTTGCGCACGCGCTTGAATCCGTCGCGGGCAACACCGGCACGCCCCCGCGCTTCGCCAGCGGCAAACATACCGGCCACGGCATCATCCTGCGTGCCGGGGGCGGCACGCCCGAAGAACTTTCCATTCACCTCGACCAAATCGACCAAGGCCCGAATTACCGCTGGGGCAACAACGGCGAAGGCTCCTCCGGCACGCTTTATTTCTACGCGGGCGGGCAAGTCTGGAGCGGCCACGAACGCGAAAACACCGGCGACCACACCAACGACGACACCACTGGCAACACGAACTTCGGCGTCCTCAAGGATCGCGCCTACCGCACCATTGGCGCCAATGTCCTCGACCAACCCCTCTACGATCTCGGCGTCGCGCAACTCGCCATCATCACCGCGCGCGCCGGCAACGCCCCGTATTCATGGCCCCAATACAAAAGCCGCGCCGTCCAGCTCGTGGGCACGGACTACTTTCTCATTGCCGACGACGCCGCGGGCTGCGGACGTTTCTCGTGGTTTACGATGAAAGACCTGCCGTTTCCAAAACTCGTTTTCCTCGAACCCATGCGCACGCGCGACGACCATTGGATGGAAGTCACCACGCCCATATCGCACGGCGTGTTTCGCGACACCGTGCGCGAATCGACGGGAAGCGTCATGCTCGTCACGCACAAAAAAGACACCGTCGAAATGGCCGGCCTTGACCCGCGTCCGCTGCCGTTCCTTGAACGCTCCCGCATCCAGGAATACCGTCCCGCAAAAGGCGCGGTGCAAATGCCCGGCGTGTACCGCGTGCGCACCCCGCAAGGCGAAGACACGGTCTTTTGCTCCATCACTCCGATTTTTCACGACACGCTCAACGACACCCATGAAAAACAACGGGAATTTTTTGAAGGCACAAACGGCGTCATACGCCGTCGCACGGACGGAAGCACGGAAATCGCCTTGCTGAAAGGCAACCGCATCGCGGCCGGCGGTCTCGCAATCACGACGCGCCTGGCCGACGGGGTCGGCATCAGCGCCACATACCGCAATCCCGGCGAAGTCACCGGCATATTTTTTTCGCCCAAGGACGACGCGCCCGTATACATATCCTTTCCCGAAACAATAAGCGCGGGAGTGCTGTTGTATGTGGATGGGAAACGATATGAATGTGAAGCCAGGGGCCGGGGCTGCATGGCAAGGCTTCCCAAGGGCCGCCATGCCTGGCAGCTCACCGCTGGCGATCCGATTCCGGGCGCCTCGCAAATCCAGCGTACCGTGAATCATGCGAATGGCGCGCAAATCCACTTCACGCAGGCCGGCGGAGCGACGACCTACCGCATCGAGACCAGCGCCGACGGCTGCACCACCTGGATCAAGGCCGGCGAAACGGCATCGGCGCCCTACGACCTGACCGGCCTCGCCAACGGCAAAAAAATCCATGTGCGCGTGGTCGCTGCAAACACCACGCACGCCGCCTGGCCTGGCGATCCCTATCCGCTCTACGTATCCAAAAATCCACTGCTTCCACCCGACGGCCTGATGCTCTCGCTTTCGAAGGATCGCGTGGAGCTTGCCTGGGGCGAGGTGCTTGGCACGGGCGAGTATCGCGTGTATCGACGCGCCCAAGGTGCGACACAATGGGAAAAAATATATGCGGGAACCGGACGCAGCTGCGTGGATGCACAGGCAACGGGAGTGACGCCTCCCGCCGCATATCCCGGCTCAGCCGCCAATCTCAGTTTCACGCCCCCGGCCCCGGCCATCTACGAATACGCCGTCGCCTGCGCGGATGGAAATGGCGAAGGCGGGAAGTGCGAACCCGTGAGCACCGATCCAACGAGCTGGCGCAATTGGTGGCCGCGAGGGCAGGAACGCCGGTTCAAGCGCGTGACGAGTTACTGGCAACCGCCCTACGTCGATGCCGGGGCGATGCCGCCAATGCACTACCCGCAATAGCCCACGCACGATACGAACCTGAAGACGGCGGGCTGGCGGTCATGCGTGGGTGGCACGAGCGGTCGTGATAGCGGAGCGCGGGATTCGTGTGTTCCGATGCCTTGGCGTTGTTGAAAATAAAGCCGGCGAAGAAAAACCGGATGAGCGTTTGGGATATATTTATGCGCGAAACGGCGATTCCTTGAAAAGATGCCCCGTGGTAGGATCGTGCCAATCCAAAAAACACGTATGAGTCCCCGCGTCCCCATTTGCTCCACGCTTGCCGGCATGATAATATTAGCATGCACCGCGCTTCCCGTGCCCGCGGCGCGGCAATCGCCCGGCCCCGGCCCGCGCAACGGGCCGCGTGGCCGCGCAAACACTCTGTGGCGTGGTTCCGCGCCGCTGACGGTCCCGGTGACGCCGGCTTCGTTGTATTTCGCAAAACCTTCGCCGCCACGCAGGGCATGGCGGGCCTGCCGGGCGATATCATCAAGGCGCGGGTCACCGGCCTTCCAGGCAAAATGCGCATCGAGGCTGGCATTGCAAAGGACGGGCGCGGCGTGCCCGAAGGCTGCGAACACAAGACGATGGGATTCAAATCAATAAATGCAAATTTTCAATATATCCATTAGACAATAAATCCAAATTCACCCATGAAAAACTTCGATACTGGAAAAAGCATCAATATTTGGGGCTGTGTTACCTTGTCCGGCTTGTTGATGGCGCCCCTGTCGCTTGATGCGCAAATCACAACGATCAGCGGATCGGTGGCCAGTCTGGCCACCTCGGGTTATACAAGGACGGGGACCGTTGTACTTTCGGGCCGCATACCCGGTGACACCGGCATGATTTCCGCCTATCATAGCGGGGTGACGTATGCGTATGCTGACCATGTAGTTGCCAATGTGGGTTTCATGGGAATTCTAATGGATACGGCAAGGCCCGCGACAAACGACAGCTGGGCCTTGCTGGAAATCGCCCCTGCCGCGACGCAGACGACCAATCAGCGCTTTTTCGCGATTGGTGAATCGTCGGCAAACATCACGCTCAACCTCGATCATATAATCTTTGCCAATACCATGGCGGGTGGGAATAATAGTGGTGGCGCATTGACATCCACCAGCGGCGGTGGAAGCAGCCACCTGTCGACGCTGACGCTGGGTGGCGACATGGTCTTTTTGAATAATATTGCCAACGGGTCAGGCAGCGGTGGCGCCGCATTGTTCACAAATATGTCCGTTGCATTCAGCGGATCGGTTCGTTTTGATTCCAATAAATCCGGGTTTACCGCTGCCGGCAGTTATGCCGGCACGGGCGCGGGCGGGGCGGTTCGCATCAACACGGTGAGCGGAACCTTGCGTTTTACCGGGGCGTCCGAGTTTCTTGGCAATAAATCAGGCGGTGGCGGCGGCGCGATTATCATGGTGGCGGACGGTCAGTGGCTTGTTTTTGACGGGCTGGCAAAGTTCCAGGGCAACACTGCCGGCGAGTTTACGCCAATCACGTCGAGGCAGCACGGCGGCGCCATATCGATGAACAGTACAAACCAGACTTTGGTGTTCAACGGGACCACCTGTTTCACCGGCAACCATGCCACCGGAAACGGAGGCGGAATTTCTTTTAACAACGCAACCTACAGCGGCGGTATAACATTTAATTCGAATGCCTGTTTTAATAAAAACATTGCGGACGGCACAAGTGGTGGCGGCGCCATTCAGGTAAATGCGGCATATGCAACCACCCGCCTGCTTGGCGTCACGATGTTTGATTCGAATACCGCGAGCGGCGGAAGTGGCGGGGCGATTAACATGGTGGGATCAGGGGCGCCGCTTGCCGGCAATCTTTTGGAAATCAAAAACGATGCCGTTTTTACCGGTAATTATGCCTTGAATAACGGCGGTGCGGTCGCCATCGGCAGCACGGGCACGAATAATGTGCTTATTACAACGGGCATCGGCAGCGTCGAAGGCATTGCATTCACGGATAACAAAGCCGATGCGGGTTTTGGCGGCGCCATTTATTTCGATGGCGGCCCGGGCGGCTCGCTTGCACTTTCGGCACAGCATGCGGACATCACATTCACGGGCAATGTCCAGGACGCGGGTGCGACTCCCAATGATATTTATTTCAACTCCACTTCGCAGACGCTGGCGTTTGATGTCGCGGCGGGGCGCGGCATTTTCCTTGGCGGTGGCATTGCAAACAAATCCGCCGTGACGACCACGGTGACAAAAACCGGGGCGGGCACGCTGATATTTGACACCAACGTTTCCGACATTGCCGCGGATACCGCAATTTCAGCCGGCGTGTTCAGGATTTCTAACAATGCCACGTATGGACGCGCGGGGGCCGGCTCGTTCACGCTGGCGGCGACCGGTACGCTCGATGGCGCGGGCACGGTGCTCGCCAGCCAGATCACGCTTAATGCCGGCTCGACTGTTCGCGCGGTAAACGGCGGCGTGCTTTCCCTCATGGCCGGCACACTCACGCAGACCGGCGGCGTGAAGTTCGGTGGCAACGGCGCCATCGACGCGGGGGCAAACACATTGATCGCGAGTGACGTTGCGATCGGCGACACCGGGCATGCGTCGGGTCAGACACTGACGTTTGCCGGCGCGGTCGATCTTGGCGGCGCCACGGTACACATTGGGCTTTTCCCGACCACTTCCGGCACGACCAATGACAAACTGGCTGCTTCATCGGCCACGATTACCAAGGGCAGCACGACGTTTGATTTCTCGGACTTCATCAACGGCACTTATGCAATTCTCAACACGACAGGCGCCCTCTCCGAGGGTGGTTCTGGAAATTATATAACGACAATCGCCGGGGTTGCCATCACCAGCGCCCGCCTCTCGGCGAATTATATATCCACGGCTGACAGCCTGGGCGTCACGCTCAACAAGACCAGCGCCGTGCGCACATGGGACGGCGCATCGGGCGCAATATGGGACATGGTTGCGACCAACTGGAGCGAAAGTGACAAAACCTTCCTCAGCGGGGACGCGGTGTCGTTCATGGCGGCGGCGGGCGGCCCGGTCGCGGTTGCGCCCGGCGGGGTGCTCGCTTCGGGCATCTCCGTTAATTCGGCGGGCGATTTCACATTCACTGGCGGCGGCATCACGACGGACAATCTTGCGTGGCAGACCGGTTCCGATGCCGCCTCGAACGGCAGGCTCACCAAGGACGGCACAGGCACGCTCACGTTTGCGAACGGTGCGAACAATTTCAAAAATGGCATCGAAATAAAAAATGGCGTGCTCGCTTTCAGCAATACGACCCAAATAGACACGACAAATACCGACACCTCGGCGGACAGCGGAATCACCTTTGCCGGCTCCGGAACGCTCCGCGCCAACGCAGACGGCATCACGATTGGCAATCGTCTCGTTTTTGGCAGTGGAGCGGGGGCGCTTGATACAAATGGCCATTCGATTACCTATGCCGGACTCCTTGGCGGCAGCGGCACGTTTGCCAAGGTTGGCGACGGCGTGCTCACGCTTGCCAGCGCCGCCAATTCCGCCTTCGCCGGCGCCACGGTAATCAGGGGCGGATCGCTTGTGCTGGACAGCGCCGCAAGGCTCGGCGGCATCACCGTCATCGAGACCGGCGGCACGCTTGCCGGCACAGGCTCGGTGGCCGGCGTATCGGTCGGAAGCGGCGGCGCGCTCGTTGTCGGCACGGCGCACAATGTCTCCAGTGCGGAAAGCATCGGCATCGGTTCTCTCACGCTTGCGGGCGGCACGGTTTATCTCGACACCTACGGCTCCACGAGCGACTGGATCAACGCCGGCTCGCTGGCCATCACCGCGACGAGCACGTTTGATTTTTCACTCGCGCCGGGCAACGGCACCTACGCGCTCATTGTTTCGACGGCGCCCATCGTCGGTGGCACGGAATCCCTGCAAACTTCGTTCAACGGTTCCACTTATCTTGGCCGCACCGAGATCAGCTACGCCATCAATGGCGGAACATTAAGCATGGTTGCCTTGACAGGCAACGCGGCCCTTTTCTGGCAAGGCGGCGTGAGCGCCCTCTGGAACACCAACGACGCCAACTGGACCGGCGGCGACACGAATTTCCGCATGGGCGACATCGCCATCTTCGACAGCACGGCGGACGCTGCGAACATCGACCGGCGCACCATCATCGTTGCCCCCGGCAGCGTGGTCATCGCCAGCGGCACCGTGACCGGCCCGGGCGCCTACGTCTTTACCGGCGGCGCCATCATCACATCGACCAATGCCGCCGATACCACCATCGTAAATCCCAGCGGCAAGTTCACCGTGGACAGCACGGGATTGGTCGTGTTTCAGAACACCGGCAACAGCTTCGCCGGCGGTCTTGAAATCAACAGTGGCACGGTGCTCGGCACGCCGGTCTCCCTTGGCAACAACACCGTCATGCTCAACGGCGCCGGTGCTTCGCTCAACGTCGACATGACCGACCCCTCATCATATGATGCCAGAATCACCGGCGCGGGCAGTGTCAACATGGTCAACAGCGGGGACAACGGCGGGAATAACAGCGGGGACACGCTGACCTATCGGGGCACGATGGACGTCGCCATCGTGAACCAAGATGCGGGCAACCTGGCGCTCGATGCCTCCGGCACGATTACTGCCGGCGCCTACAACCAAAACACCGGCTGGGTCCGGCTCAACTCCGCCAGCCTGTTGCGCGCGGACAGTTACAACCTCAACGATGGCGTCATGACTTTCGCGGGCGGCACGACGGCGATCAACACACTCACCATCGGCGCCAGCGGCACGCTCCGCGGTTCGACCGCCACGCCTGTCAACATTTCCAATCTCGTCAACGGCGGAGCGATCATCGTCGGGAAAGCCCACACGGGCGGCGACGTCCACGGCTCGCTCACCCTGAATGGAAATTACACCGGCAACGGCGGCGTCATCGCCCTCAACGCGACCCTGAACACCTTTGACATAAACACCGGCAACGCCACGGCCGGCGGCAGCGACCAATTTATCATCAACGGCAACGCCAGCGGACGCAGCCTCGTCAATGTCACCGTCGACAATCCCCTCACCGGAGGCGGCCCCACCGGCACCGGCCAGACCGACGGTATCAAGGTCATCGTCATACGCGGCGCCAACACCGGCTCGTTCGAACTTGCCAGGCGCGTGGTCGGCGGCGTGTTCGATTACGGGCTTGTGGCCGGTGATGGCGGCATGTATCTGCAAGCCGTCGCGCCCTCTCCCGAAATTCCCGCGGCCTCCTCGCTTCCCGCGATGGCCGTTTTTATGGGCCAGACGGCGCTCGACGGCATTGTGACCCGCATGGGCGAGACCCGTTTCGATCCCGAGAACGCCAACCGCGGCTGGTGGATTCGCGACAGTTACAACAACACCGGGTTCGACATCGACATATTCCCCGGCGCGCGCGTTCACACCAACGTCATCCAGTTCGGCTATGACCGCACGATTCTGGATGGTTGGTGTGATGCCAGCTGGACCTACGGCGCCTGCTTCACGCGCACCGATGCCGCCGGCAAAACCAAGGGCGTCGACGGAGACTTCGGGCGTTCGGTCCGCGAGGGCGGCTCCGTCGAAAACGGCGCCAACGGTTTCGGCCTCTACGCGCTCATGCAAAAAGGCGCATGGTATGCCGACGCCACCATCAAGGCCGACAACAACCACTTCAAGGTAACCGCGCCCAACAACACCTTCGCCAGCAACGGCTGGAATGTCAGCGGCGTTGTCGAGACCGGTTACACGAAAAGATTCGGCAAACTCGGAACCCTCGAACCGCAGCTGCAAGCCGGCTACCAGACCTACCGGTTCAGCCCCGGCAGCGATTATTACACACGCACCTATGCCTTTGAAACCAACAAGTCGCTCCTCGGCCGCATCGGCGTGCGCTGGCACGGCACGATTGAGTTTGCGGACAAGACCTGGCTCATACCATGGCTGCGCGTCAGCGGCGCGCGCGAGTTTCTGAACAGCTACGGAATCGCCGTGCGCGATGCCGCCGGCGTCATGCACCACTATGAAAATGACATGCGCGGCAATTCGCTTGTCTTCGATGGCGGCCTGACTTGGGGCCTAAGCTCCCGGTTCACCATGCACCTCAACGCCGGCTTCTCCAGGGGCGACACCTCCGAGGGCATGACCATCGGCGGCGGCGTGCGCTATATTTGGTAACGACAAACACACACACGGAACACAAATCCGGAATACAAACACGGAACACGAACCCGGAACACACAACCCGGTACCCTCTCATGAAAACAAACACCATTCGTTTCACCCTTGCGGGCTTGCTCGCGCTTCTCGCCACGCCCTTCGCAGTCGCCCAAGTGACACTCCCTGAGCCATACTTGCGCTATGACCCCGCCGTCCCGGACACCAACAAAGTCATCAACACCGGTACGCTCACCGGCTTCGATTTCGACACGCGCATGGTAAACCCCGCCAGCCCTGCCACCAGCTTCGGCGGAAATGCGCTGACCGGCACGATGATCACCGCCGACGGCGCCGGCCCGGACGGCAAAGGCTGCGCCCTCATGTTCAGCGGCACCAACGGCAGGCGTCCCGTCGAATACGCGGGCATTGGAAGCGGCGCCACCTTTTTGGGAGGACTCAGCGAAATCACCGTCACACTCTGGTATAAATTGGATTCCACGCTGACCGGCGTCCCCACGAGGACCACCCTGATCCGGGCCACCAATTTCAATTGGTTTTTTCTCAACAACACCCGCATGCGCGTTGACGTAGCCGGAGTCAACGGAACCGGCAACTTGCAGCTCACGGCCAACGACGCCGCCAGCATCGCAACCGGCAAATGGATATTTGCGGCCGTTACGTGGTCGGGCGCCACCAACGTGGCCACATTCTACATCGGAGACGAAAGCACACAGACCACGTCCATCAGATACGCCGCCCTGAGCGCAGCCACGGGCGGCACAATAAAAGCCGCCGCCCCGAACGATTTTTTCCACCTCGGATTCCATAATTTTGTCGACGACGGCAGCGGCTCCAACGGTGGCGGCTTCAATGGCAAAATGACCGGCATGCGCATCTACACCACCGCCCTCACCGCCGCCCAAGTCGAAGCCGTCCGCGAATCCGCCGGCACTCCCGCCGAAACCGGTTACACCCCCATCGTGAAAGGCTGGGCCGACAACGAACTCGCCGCCAACTACACCGCCGCAAAAATTGCCGCCCTCGCCACCCTGACCACCGCTTCGCCTGACGACAAACCCTCCGAAATGGCCGGCGCCGCCGCGCGCCAGTGGATCATCGGCGGAAAAACCGACGTCACTTACGCCGACACTGCCTTCGCCATCCTCAAGGCCCTTCGCGACCAATGGGCCGCCAACGGCAAAAGCGCCAGTTGGAAAATCGGCTTCCAAGCCAAATTCTCCTTCCTCGAAGCCTTCAGCATCCTCAAGAAAAACAACTACGCCGCCATCAACAGCGCCTTCGACGCCGCCTTTGAAGCCGACATCAAAACCATCGCCAAAAACAGCATGGGACCCGGCTCCGTCAACGACAACAACCAAGGCTCCTTCGACGCCCTCGCCACCCTCCAGGCGCTCATCCTCTGGCCCGACCTTGACACCGGCGGCACATGGACCGCCTGCCTCCGCAAATTCTGGGCCAACTGGACCACGCGCCACGACACCACCGAAAACTCCCTCAACTACAACAAACTCTTCGTCCCCTACATCGCCCTCATGGCGCAGCGCGTCTCGCAAGTCTCCTCCCTCTCCGCCGACGCCGCCGCATGGGCGGACGACATGAACCACGCCGGCACCCGCGTCATGCTCACGCGCTTCCGCGACCAAGTCGCCGGCTCCGGCCAGATGCCCGGCTACGGCGACGCAGGCAACGGCACCCCCGCACCCGACGCCGACTGCTGGCCCGCCTCCTTCGAATGGGCCGCGCAACACTACAACGATCCCACCTTCCGCTGGGCTGCGCTCACCTCCTGGGATTTCACGCGCAACAACACCGGCGGACGCACCCCCCTCAACCTCTTCATCCTCACCTACACCGCCGAATGGACGCACGACGCCGTCACACCCGTGCAACCCGCCACCGGCTCCGCCCTGCTCACCCGCGCCTCGCGCCAAAGCGCAACCGACCCCGACAAAATCATCCTCGCCCCCACGCGCGACGCCGGCGCCCCCTTCACCATGGCCGAAATTTTCGGCCACGGCACGCACAGCCACAAGGAGCAAACCGGCTCCATCGCGCACTACGAATACAACTCCAGCGTCTTCCTCTACGCCCTCGGCTACAACAACCGCAACAGCGACCAGTCCAGCATGGTCCTCATCAATCTCCCCGACGCCGGTTTCCCCTGGCGCGGTTATCCGAAAGACAACACTTGGTACGAAGGCGCCATCCCCGTCGGGGACCTCCCCGAAGTCACCGACCCCGCCGACACCGAATACGGCGCCGGCGGACGCCACACGCTCAAATCGCTCTACTTCCGCTGGGAACAACGCCATGAGACCCTGTCCGCACTTGGCTATCTCAACAACATCCGCCTTATCGGCGCCGATGGCAGCCAGACCGTCCTGAATCCCACGTCAGCCGCCACCGGCTGGTCCGGCTCCTCGAACATAAGTGTCTCCGACGAACTGCCGCCCTCCGGCGCGGCCAACACCAGTGCGTCCTCCCTGCGATTCCATGTTCGTGACTACGGGGTCAGCGATGCATCCACGGGCTACACCATGCCAGACCACGCGGGCATTCTGTCGGCAGACCCCGTCACGCACCCCTACATCAAATTCTGGTGGAAAGCCCAGTCGCCCGATCCCGTCAGCAAACCCTTCGACGATCAAATCCTCCTCATGCGCACTTCCTACGCCTATGACAACCAGCTCGGCCTTGGCGACTACGCATGGCTCCAAGCCTTTGCGCCCAACACCACCGCCGCCAATGTGCAAACCGCCGGTGACGGCAAATCCCGCTACGGCTCTTTCACCATCGACGGATATTTCACCGTCAAAACCAAACTCACCCGCCGCATGGTGCAGCTCGACGACGGCACGCTCGTCGTCATGGACACCGTCCTCCCCGATGCCGACGCGGACGGGCGCCTCTGCGGTCCCGTCTGGCAACTCGCCACGTCCACCGCCCCCGCCGCCATCGGAACCGACGGCGCCACCTACGACGCCACCGGTTTCTACAACAGCGAACTGCGTGCCACCGGCGCCGACCGGCTCCTCTTGAAAATGGAAAAAGCCGACGCCGGCCGCACCTACGGCAGCAAGCGCCCCGCCACCCCTCTCTGGAGCAATGCCAATCCCTATGCCACCTACGCCTGCGAAACGCTCAAGGCCGGCGTTCCCGTCAGCTACGTGACCGTCCTGCGTCCCAACAACGGCAGCACCCCCGCCGCCACGCTCGCCAGCCGCATCAACATCCAGCGCAACAACGCTGACAGCGCCATCGTCCGCATCGACAACGGCGACGGCGCCACCACGACGGTTTCCCTCGGCGAAAGCGACGCATGGTCCGTCATCACCGCCGCCACCATTGCGCCCCCCGCCATCACCACGCAGCCGCAAACACAAAGCATCACCGAACAGCAAACACTCACGCTTTCCGTGGTCGCCACGGGTGATGCCCCCGTCACTTACCAATGGAGAAAAAGCGCCGACAACGGCATCACCCACACCAACGTCGGCGCTGACTCGGCGACACTCACCATCCCCGACATCCAGTTTTCCGACACCGGCCTCTACGACGTCGTTATCACCAACGCCGGAGGGCAAATCAAAAGCGCCGCCGTCCAAATCACCGTCAACGCCATCATCCATCCCCCCGGCATCATCACGCAGCCAGTGTCCCAGCATGTGACCATCGGCCAAAACGCCGCGTTCACCGTCAGCGCCACGAGCGCCGTGCCCATGACCTGGCAATGGAAAAAGAGCGCTGACAACGGCGTCACCTTTGCCAACACCGGCGGCAATTCCGACACGCTCTCCATCCCCAACACCAAGGCCACTGACGCCGGCTGGTACTACGTCCTCGTCTCCAACACCAGCGGCTCGGTCAGCAGCGGCACCGTCCAGCTCTACGTTGCCATCCCGCCCGTCATCACCACGCATCCGCAATCACAAGCCGCCACTGTCGGCCAGGACGTCACCTTCACCGTCACCGCGACCAGCCCCACCGCCATGACCTACCAGTGGCGGAAAAGCGCCGGCGGCGGCTCCGCCTACATCAATACCGGCGGCGACGCCCCGGCGCTCACCCTTGCCAGCGTCCAGTCCGCCGACTCCGGCAGCTACTACGTCACCATCAGCAACATTGACGGCTCCGTGGACAGCAACACGGCCAGCCTCGGCATCTCATCCGGCACGACCGCCGCGCCCGTCGCCGACGGCTACGCCGCAAACGCCACCGGCGGCGCCGCCGCAACTCCCATTATGGTGACCACCGCCGCGGATTTTATAACCCGCGCGCAAGCCGGCGGCGCGGCGGTTATCACCGTGGTTGGCACACTCGATCTCTCCGGCGCCACAGTCAGCATCGCCTCCAACAAAACCATCCAGGGTATCGACGCCAACGCCACCATCATCGGCGGCCTCTCGGTTGGCTCCGGCGCCACCAACGTCATCATGCGCGGCCTCAATGTCACAAACCCCGCCGGCCCCGGCCTCACCATCACGGGCGCGACCAATGTGTATATTACGCATAACAACTTCTACGACTGCCAGTCCAACCTCGTGCATGTCTCCAAGGGCGCGACCAGCATCACTTTTTCGTGGAATGAATTTTACTACACCCCCTCGTTCGCCGGCTCCCGCGGAGGCATGCAAATCGGCGAAACCAGTGTGGACGCGCAACCCGGCAGCGTCACCCTGCACGATAATCTCTGGTCGGACAAATGCTCCTCCTCCATGCCCCTCGTCGTCCGCAGTCGCGTCCACATGTATAACAACTACATCCTCGCCCCCGGCAACACGAACGCGACCATCATCGGCGACCTTGCGCAACTCCTCTCCGAAAACAACGTGTATCAAAACGTGAACGCCCCCCTGGCGAAAACACAATTCGACCACGCGCTCGCTCCCGCGCTCATACACGTCAACGACAACCTCTACGTCAGCGCCACCGGCGCGGCTCCGGACGCCGGCGCCGACCCCGTCTTCACGCCAAACTACAATTATATTCTCCACCCGGCCGAGGCCGTTGCCACGCGCATCACAAGCTACGCCGGCAACACCGCCGGCGCCGCCTCGCCCACACCCGGCGCCCCCGCCGGTTCCATCAGTATCACATCCCCCGCCGGCCCCGTGCGGATCGGCGCCGGCATCACACTGACAGCCGTTCCCCTGGACATGACACCCAGTGCCTGCCAATGGCGCCTGAACAACACCGCGATCCCCGGCGCGCTCCAATCCACTTATACGATAACGCAGGCAACCGAAACCGACGGCGGAGCCTACACCGTGGAAGCCAGGCTCCCCACCGGTGAATCCGTAATCAGCAACCCGCACTCGCTCACCATCACAAGCGGAACCACACCCGTGCCCGACATGAACCCCACCGGCCCCAAGGGCGAAGGCGGCGGCGCTCCCGCGCCCTGGTATCTCGGCGCGCTTCTGCTCCTCGCGCTCACACGCACTATTCGCAAACCATAACCGGGCCGCCCGGCTTTCCCCGCCTCACAATCACTCAATTATATAAAGAATATACAATAACGTATAAACATCCTCAAACCTGAAAAAATTATCCGCGCCAACCCATGAATATTACAAAATTCCCGCGAATCCAGGCAACCGCATTGATAATCCTTGGCCTTCCGGCGCTCCTCGGCGCGCAAACATCGCCGTCCGCGCCGCCAAAAGACGCGCTCCCCGATTACGATGACATCGTGCAAATGTCCGCGTTTGAAGTATCCGCAAAATCATCCAACGGCTACCTTGCCTCGGAGGCCGCTTCCGGCACCCGTTACGCCACGCCGATCATGGAAACGCCCATTTCGGCCCAGGTGCTTACCAGCGAGTTCATCAATGACTTCAACGCCTTCGACCTCACCGGGCAGGAAATGCTCAGTTATACAAGCAGCTTTTCCCCCGCCGACGGCACCGGGGCCATCAATCTGCGTGGCATTCGCGGTTTCGCCGTATATAAAAACGGCATTCGCGAAGGCGGTGTCCTCGGCCCCGCGTCCATCGACCGCACCGAAATCATCCGTGGCGCCGCATCCTCGATTTACGGCCAGTCGGAACCTTCGGGCATGATCAATCGAATCACCAAAAAAGGACAGCCGCGGCCATTCCAGGAACTTCGCCTGAACATCGGGGAAGACTCTTTGTCGCGTGTGCAGGTTGATGTGAACCAGCCGCTTGTTCCAGGCGAAGTGCTCAGCCGCTTCGCGGCCTCGCAGGAATACTCAAGGTTTGGCCCGCAGGATTTTGCCAATTTCAAGCGCACCAACCTGTATGGCTCCGTAACCTGGACCATCACCCCGAAAACGACTTTTAATGTAAATACGGAATACATATGGTTTAGAAGTTACACGCAATCGGCGGCCACCATGCCGTGGGTATATGTTCCCGTTAGTATAAATAACTCGGCTGCGGTAAATCAAATGACCGGCATATTCGGGAGAAACGAATATGAGGAATATGGAAACATCAATATAAACGGCCCAAAAACCTTCAATCAGTTGGAATACACGCAGATCGACGGGACGTTCAGCCATAAATTCACCAACTGGCTGAGCGCACAGCTCAAAGGCGCGTATTGGAACCGCGTACAAAACCAAATGACCAACCGCAATACCGGCGTGAACGGTTATAATTCAACCACCAATGCGCTCACCGGATATACCACCCCGTCCATTGTTCGCAATCGCGGCTCAAAATCGGTTGCCCAACTGGACATACTGGCCCAGTTCAAGACGGGGCCGGTAACGCACAAGATGCTGCTCACCGGTGACTACGGCAGTGAAGACGCCTACAACAGCCAGCGCTACGCAAACATCACCACAACGCAGTTGCAGGTGAATAATTTCCTGATCGGAGGTCCCTTCACAATCTCCGGGTTCAATTATGATGCGGCCTATCATGATAATTCACTTTGGGTGAACAACCAGACCAACACAAGAAGCCGCACGGTGACGAAAGGCATCATGTTCAGCGACAGGCTCGGTTTCTTCAAGGATCGCTGGCTGCTGCTTGTTGGTGGCCGCCACGATCAGCTGAACCGCAGCTTGGTGGACCGGCTGAATGCCATCATGGGCGTGCAGCCCGGCGATGTGTACAGCCAGCCAGTGGATATGCGTTGGACATACCAAACCGGAACGGTTGTCCGCGTGAAGAAGACGATATCAATATTCGGCAATTACAGCTCATCATTTTTGCCCCAGGATAATTCAAGGATTGCCAATCGTGACATCCACGGCATTCCACTGCCTGCCCAAAAAGGCACCGGTGGCGAAGCCGGCGCAAAATTTGATCTCTTCGGTAACAAACTCACCTTCACCATGGGCGGATATAATATTGTTCGTGAAAACGTGCTCCGCCCCGTTCGTGATGACAATAATACGGCGATCAACAGCCCGTACACAGGCAATAATTACAGCGAGAGCGCAACCGTGCGCACCAAGGGGCTTGAGTTGGATGGAAGCTGGCGGCCTGCGCGGGAGATCACGACTACTTTCGCCCTCGGCTACAACAGGATTAAATATGTTAGTGTTCCAAACAAAAGTGAACAATACCTTGTCGATGGCGGCGTGCGTCCCGATACCGGCCCCGAGTGGACCGGTTCCGTGACGGCGGGCTACAAGTTTTTCACCGGATGGCTGAAAGGCTTTAACGCGCGCATGGCCGTCCGTTATCAAGGCCGCTCGCTTATAAACAACAGCACCTCGAGCATCTATGGCAACAGCAGCGCCAAGGGCCGCCCGGTGAGGATTGGCGCCGAAACATACGACACCTACTTCTTTGAAAGCAAAGGCTACGTGCGCCTCGATATGTATCTGGGCTACGGATGGGATCAGCGTTCCGGTGGTGGCAAAAAAATCAACCACAGCATCACGGCAGGCCTGACCAATATGCTTGATGCGAAGTACCTGATTAACCAAAGGCCGGGAGATCCCGTCACATTTAACATCAGCTATGTCTTGAAGCATTAATTTCCCCACACACCGGGATATGCGGATTTTAATTTCATCCAGGCCATGGATTCCGTTCCGGGAGTTGGGTCCGAATGCTTGTATATAATAAATCTTTCCATGATGTCCAAGTCCGAAATACAAAACGCCCTCAACAAGACGGTACAGCGTCTTACACAAATAAAAAAGGACCCTTCGCAGGAAAAATGCCCGATTGATATCGTCGCCTTCGATTGCTGGGAATGGCCGCAGGGGGTCGGATTGTACGGACTCTTCAAATACCACGAGCAATGCAAAGACCCCCGGTTGCTCACGTTTTTGCAGAATTGGTATGACAGACGGATCGCGGCCGGCTTGCCCGCGCGTAATGTCAACACCACCGCGCCGCTGCTCACGCTGGCGCATTTGTGTGAAATCACTGGCAACGCCGGACACTTGAAAATCTGCGCCGAATGGGCCGGATGGATCATGCGCGACCTGCCGCGCACCGGGGATGGCGGGTTTCAGCATACCGTCACCGGCCACCTGCACGAGCAGCAGATATGGGCGGACACGCTTTATATGACGGTGCTGTTTCTCGCCAAAATGGGCATCATGCTCAGGCGGCAGGATTATATTGAGGAGGCCATTCACCAGTTCCTTGTCCATATAAAATATCTTTTCGATCGCGAGACGGGACTTTGGTTTCACGGGTGGACATTCATGGGCCGTCATAATTTTGCCCGCGCCCGCTGGGCGCGCGGCAACTGTTGGTTCACCGCGGGCGTGGTTGATTTTATTGAAATGGTTAATCCTCCAGAAAGCGTGAAACGATTTCTGATGGAGACGCTTCAGGCGCAGGTCGGCGGCCTTGCGGCCACGCAGGCGCCCGACGGTATGTGGCACACGTTGCTCGATGATTCGGATTCGTATGTGGAGACATCCGCGGTGGCGGGATTTGGCTATGGCATATTAAAAGGTGTGCGCAAGGGCTACCTCGATGAGAAATATGTGCAGACGGGCCGGCGCGCCCTGGCTGCGGTGAAGGCGAACATCCTGCCGGATGGCACGGTGGACAAGGTTTCGTTTGGCACGCCGATGGGCAAGGACCTCGATCATTATCGCAAGATTCCGCAATGTCCGATGGCCTACGGTCAGGCGCTCGCGATTTTGCTCCTGGGCGAAGCGCTGCGCTTGCCTGACAACACCGATTTTCAGATCGGCGTTCCCAAATGAAGCCGGGTTGGATTCCGCAGATCACCGTTTTTCGCGTCTGGAAAATTTGCGCAGGTATTTGAGCGCGACATTAAAATCGTTGGGAGTTTCGCAGCGGATTGTGACCGGTTCGCGCGTGCCGGGGTGCAGGAGCGTGAGTTCGCTGGCGTGCAACGCGAGGCGGGCGATGAGGGGTTTTTCGCCGGCACGGCCTTTGTAGCCGCGCTTGAGGCCGGAGAGGAGGAGCAGCTCGGTGGTGTCGCCGTAAAAAGGGTCGTTGAGGCAGGGCGTGCCGGCGGCGGCGAGATGCACGCGGATTTGATGCGTGCGTCCGGTGACGGGGCGGCATTCGTAGAGCACGTGGCGTCCGAAACGTTCGAGCGCGGTGAACACGGTGAGGCTGGGTTTGCCGCCGCGTTTGCGGAAAACGCGGACGCGTCCGGGGTTTGACCCGTCGTTGTCGATGCCCACTTCGACGGTGAAGTTTTCCGGCAGGGCGCCGTCGGCGGTGCGCGGGACGATGGGCACGGGAAACTTCATCGCGCGCCCGGGCGGAAGGAGAACGGTGAGGGCGAGATATTTTTTGCTGACGGTTTTGGACTGGAATTGTCCGCTGACAAAATCGAGCGCGGATTTTGTTTTTGTGCAGAGGACGAGGCCGCTCGTGCCGGCGTCGAGGCGGTGAACATTGGCGACATGGTGGCCGAACTTTTCGTGGACAAGCCCCATCATGTTTTCGCGTGTTTTATCCCAGCGGTCGGGCGCGACGAGGAGGCCCGATGGCTTGTCGAAGGCAATCAGCGCGTCGTCTTCATAAATGATGGGCGGCAATGGCACGGCAGCAAGTTGTGCGTGTTTGGCACGATGTGCCAAGGGCGTAATCGCTCCTGATGGGGGATGAGGGAATGCGGGATGAGGGATGAGGGATAAGGGAATGAGTGAGTGAGGGAATGAGGGAAGGGACAAATCCCTCACGCCCTCACTCCGCACGCAGGGTGTAATTGCGGAAGGTAGCTACGGCGAAGCCGTTGCCTATTGAAGCCCAAGGCTGGCGACAACGTCGCCTGCCTTGGGTAATCCGATAATAATCACACAACCCCAACGGGGTTGC
>JAISGL010000120.1 GCA_031263125.1 Opitutaceae bacterium
TCAAAGACGATGCGCGGGGCGCCGGCGGCGCCGGGTTTGGTGACGATGTAACTGCCGGCGGTCTCGCAGAGGACGCCGCCTTCGTGGGCCGGGCTGTCGGAGATTTTTTTCGCTTTCGAGAGGTCGGGGGCGGCTTTGGCTTTGCGTTCGACGGGCTTGCCGTCTTTGCCGGCTCTCGGGGCGCGGGGGGGGAACTCCCACGCTATCCTGACGCCTTTGCGGAGGAGGTAGGCGTCGAAGGGGCGGCCTTTTTTGGAGATGAAGGCCCGGATGAGATCGGTTTTGCCTTCGGCGACGAGCTTGATGGCTTGCGCGGGTTCGATGGGCTTCTGGCACATGAGGCGTCCGACCCGGAAGGTTTGCTCGTAGCCTCCCTCGGCTTTTTCGTTTCGTTTGCGGAGGATGTAGTTGGTCGGGGCTTCGCAGAGTTCCTCGCCGGTGTTGGGGTCGGTCCAGATGGGCGTGAGGGCGGAGATGTCCACTTTGTTGCCGAAATCGAGTTCGACTTTTTTCTGTCCGTCGATTTTCGGGTCGTCGATGATGCGGAGTTTCGAGGGGAAGCGGTTGCCGGTGCGGGGCGACACAAAGCCGTCGAGGGGGCCGATTTCGCCGGTGGCGACGAGGCGGCGGATTTCGTCTTCCTCGATTTTGCGGCCGGTGATGACTTTGTAGATGATGAGGGCGCCGTCCTGCGATTTGTAGGCGCGGAGGGTTTCTTTCATCGGCTGGTTGTCGGTCGGGGAGATGATGTCGGTGATGCGCGCGGTGGTTTCGTCTTCCTCGAATTTTTTCGTGCGTTCGACAATGCCTTTGGTGACGGCGACGATTTCCTGCATGAATTTTTCGCGCGTGAAATGGTTGTGCTCCATGAGGCGGAGTTTGTGCTCCCATTCGCCGGTCATGTCGGGTTTGGTGAGGGCTTCGGCGCCGACGGCGGAGAGGAATTCGAGGAGGCCTTCGGCTTTCGGGGTGGGGGTGAGTTCGCGCTGGCGTTCGCCGGCGCGTTCCATGTATTTCTGGTAAATGAGGCCGTCGATTGTGTCGGCGCGGGTGGCGGGGGTGCCGAGGCCGCGTTCTTTCATGGCTTCGGCCATGTCTTCGTTGTCCACGAGTTTGCCGGCGGTTTCCATCGCGGAGAGGAGCGTGGCTTCGGTGTAGCGCGGGGGCGGTTTGGTGACTTCGGCGTGGAGTTTGGTGGAGAGGGTTTTGGCGCGGTTGGCGTCGGCGGGGGTGAGGGCGGGGAGGGCGGTGGTTTTGGGGGCGTTGGCGTTGTTGCCATTGCTGGCGTTGTTGCCGTTTGCGTTGCTGGCGTTGGCGTTGGCGGTGTTGCCGTTGGCGGTGTTGCCGTTGGTGGTGTTGCCGTTGGCGGGTTTGGCGCCGGTTTCGTCTTCGTCGTCGATGGCGGTTTTGCCGTAGACGGCGAGCCAGCCGGCGTTGGTGAGGACTTTGCCTTCGGTTTTGAAGCGGTGCTTTTGCGCGATGGTGCTGATGCGGGTGGTGACGTCGTATTCGGCAACGGGGTAGAATGCGGCGACGAAGCGGCGGGCGATCATGTCGAAGACACGCGCTTCCATTTCGTCGAGGTTTTTGTATTCGGAGCCGGTGGGGATGATGGCGAAGTGGTCGGAGATTTGCGCGTTGTTGAAGATGCGTATGTTGGGGCGCACGTAGCCTGAGGAGAGCGCTTTTTGGGCGTGGGGGGCGAGGTCGCCCTGGAGGGCGTGGAGGGTGGTTTTGCAGGTGGGGATGTAGTCTTCGGGGAGCGCGCGTGAGTCGGTGCGGGGGTAGGTGATCATTTTGTGTTTTTCGTAGAGCGCCTGCGCGATTTGGAGGGTGCGGCGCGCGGAGAGACCGAGGCGGGTGTTGGCTTCGCGTTGGAGGGTGGTGAGGTCGTAGAGGCGGGGGGCGATTTTGGTGGCGGCTTTTTTTTCCTCGGTGATGGTGGCGAGCGGATTGCCCTGGCAGGCGGCGAAGATGGCTTCGGCGGCGGCTTTGTCCCAGAGGCGGTCGATGCGGTCGTATTCGTCGGGCTGGCCGGCGTTGGGCTGGCCGGCGGGGAGGGGTTGTTTTTTGAAATTGGGGCGCTGGTAGACGCCTTCGTAGGCGCCGTTGGCGATGCCGAATTGGGCGGTGATGCGCCAGTAGTCGCGGGGGATGAAATTGCGGATTTCCAACTCGCGGGCGACGACGAGGGCGAGGGTGGGGGTTTGCACGCGGCCGACGCTGGCGACGTTGCCGGCGCGGGAGCCGAACATGCGTTTTGTCATGGCGCGGGTGCCGTTGATGCCGATGAGCCAGTCGGATTCGGAGCGGCAGCGGGCGGCGTCGGCGAGGCCGGCCATTTGCGCGGAGGTGCGGAGATGTGTTTCCTCGAAGGCGTGGCGGATGCCGCCGGGGGTCATGGTTTGCATCCAGGCGCGGCGGACGGGGAGTTTGGATTTCGCGAGTTGGTAGATGTAGGTGAAGATGAGTTCGCCTTCGCGTCCGGCGTCGCAGGCGTTGATGACTTCGTCGATGTCTTTGCGGGCGAGGAGTTTTTTGAGCAGGCCGAGGCGGTCTTTGGTGTCGCCGATGGGTTTGAGGTCGAATTTTTTGGGGATGATGGGGAGGGTTTCGAGGCGCCAGAAGCCGTAGAGTTTTTTGTCGATGTCCTCGGGCATCATGAGTTCGACGAGGTGGCCGACGGCGGAGGAGATGATGTAGCGGTCGTTTTCGTAGCAGTCGCCTTTTTTGGGCACTTTGTCGAGGGCGCGAGCGAGGTCGGCAGCGACGGAGGGCTTTTCGGCGATGATGAGTGACTTCATGATGTTTTGTGATGCGAGCGGGTAAGGGGCGGACGGGGAGATTTCAAGGTTTTGTTTTTCGGCGCATGCAAAAAAGACGGGGATTGACGAAACGCAAACGCGCCAGAAGGCAAAGGGTTGTGCGACAAAATGAGGGGCGTTTTTTTGCCTCACAACATCGTTTTGTCGAAGCAAGGGCGGACAGGCGCAAGAAGTTTGGGCGCTCTTCGGAATTGACCGGACATGGTCATTTTATCATGGAAGACCCGTGGTAACACTTAACTGGAACGCTTGGCTGAAACATTTAACTGGAACACTTAACTGGACATGAAAAAAATCGCGCTCTTGCTGCTCACGTTTGTTTTCCTTTTGCCGGTTCAAAGGTTGTGCGGGCAAAAAGCTGCCGGAACGCCTGCCGGACTATCTGCCGCTCCGGCTGCGGCGCAGAGAATCCTCGGCACCGTCGAGCTTATGGATGTCATCAGGCCGGGCGCTGAAGCGCTTGCGCCTGGCGTTTACAAACTTTCCCGCGAGTGGGTTGGCTTGCTCATGCCGCGTGAAGACAAACAGGCGCGGACAAAATTACCTCTGGCTGAGTTCGAATCGCGCAGGCTCAACTGCCTTTGGGTCGAATGGGATGGCGCGATCCGGCTTGTCGCGGGCCGGTTCAATGAAGAGGGGTATTTGGGCGGTTACCGGCATTTCAAACTCGAGCGCGCACTGCGCAGTCCGGATGAAATTTTGCGGACTCGCGAACTCGATGTGCTGCGATCGTGGTTCGGCAACCAGCACGGTTTCTCGGATGGGTGGGGCGGTCCCGATGAGATGAATTGGACTGAGCATTGGATGTTTTTCAGCTAGGGGCAGAATGATACAATCGTTTGCCAGAACATTTACGCACATGTTTCCAGAAAGCATAAAATAACGGGTGGCGGCACGCCTCTTGAAAAAGTGGCTTTTATGGGAAATCCGCGGGTAAATATCATGACGTTTTCACAGGGTGTTTTCCGTCCTGCGAATCCTGATTCCGATGAAGAACGCCTGATGTATCCGTCGGAAAATGACAGGCATCTTGCGCGTGTCGCGAAAGAAAATGCCCGTATTAATGCGCAACCTGAACCTTTGCGAAGTCTCCTTGGTGCGTATCATACTCCTGACGATTATGACATGCTCGCATACAAGGCCGCCGTTGACCGTTTTCGTGTCAAACCCGACCCGAAACTTGTCCGCCAGCTTGTCGAACGTCTTGATGATGACGCCGGCGAGATGAGTTGGCTTTTGGATGCGCTCATGGACGAGAGCATGGGATCAAGTCACCTGGGCTTCGTCCCTTGGAAACCTGAAAACAAAAAAACAGCGATTGAAGCTCTCATCGACTCGATGCCGGAAGCGCCGGGCTATCATGCCGAAAAAGTCATCGTTATGATACTTGCCGATACGAGTTTGGTTACGCTGAAAATGGATGATCCCGAGTTTAGCATCGATGATGCAGCTTTTCCGCGAACTCCAACTTCCGGTGGCTATGGAGGGTCTTATATGAATTTGTACATTAAGAGTGGCGCTAATCGGACGGCTGTCCTCAATCGCATTGCGAACGAGCTTCGCCGTCGATGGGAAGCCAGCGGGTTTTGTGTCGAGCGCTACAGTTCACCGAATCCCGAAAAGTAAGCATGGGGCTGTGGATTGGCGGGAAAACAGAATGATAAACTGATGTTACGCGACTGGCGGCTTTGCGCGCCGTGTAACATCAGTTATATGGGCAAAATATGAAAAGTTCCGAACGGTTGCCGCACATGCCCGGCAACCGTTCGGAAGGATATGATTTTATTTTTCAAAATCAATCCCTTTTTTTATTTTGCGATTGATTA
>JAISGL010000272.1 GCA_031263125.1 Opitutaceae bacterium
AGCGTCCCCCACGGAAACGAATCCCCGAAATGATTCGCGACCAGACCGGAGAGCGCGAAACGCGCCACCCCTCCGATTCCCGCGCCCAGAAAAACCCAGAGATAAAGGATCATGTTGCCGCGCATGCTACGCCCCCACCGCGCGGGCGCGCAAACGGGATTTTTCCCGAGGAGCTTTTCAAGGAGCACCCAGGGAAGCAGGCAGGGAAGCAGGCAGGCGTTTCTGACGGGAGAGTCCCGAAGAACGATCCCAGCCGCTGATTACGCCCGTGACAAGGGGCGCGTGTTGCTTCACAAATGCTTCAACGCCGCGGCCGTGGTTCTGGCAGATGGTTTGAATTTTCACACCTCAAGCACTGCCCGGCCCGGTCGCCGGCGTCCATCTTTGGTTGCGGCGCAGCCGCGCTAGGTCAGGCCGCCCGCTTTAAAGCGCGCGAGCAGTTCCCCGCGCCGCTGCGCGTTCATTATGCGCCGGCCTCGCGTCTCGCGCCGGCTTTTGTCCCCCACCGCTTCCGTGCTGATTGTTTCCATCCGCTCAGCTTACCCGCAAATCTCCCCGCCGGCTACGAGGTGCTCGCGCGGTCACTTACGATTAATTTATTGATTTGGTTTTTAAACTGTTTTTCAAAGTGCCCACAAGACATCCCGATTGAGGCTGGGGTTTGTTTTGGCCAAACTCCATCACCCGCTTGCCTGCCTCATCATGCGGGTAATTTCTTCCAGATAACGTCTCCATGTCCCGCGCCGCCCGATTGCTCGAACTCCTGCAACTCCTCCGCCGTCACCGCCAGCCTGTGACCGGGGCCGCGCTTTCCGCCGAACTCGGCGTCAGCCTCCGCACGCTTTACCGCGACATCGCCGCGCTTCAGGCCCAGGGCGCGCTCATCGAAGGCGAACGCGGCATGGGTTACGTCCTGCGCCCCGGCTTCACCCTGCCGCCGCTCATGTTTTCCGGGGAGGAAATCGAAGCCCTCGTGCTCGGCTCGCGCTGGGTCGCCTCGCGCGCCGACGACAAACTCGCCCGCTCCGCCCGCGACGCGCTCGCCAAAATCCGCGCCGTTATCCCGCCCGCCCTGCGCGACGAACTCGACGCCTCCACCCTGCTCATCGGCCCGCCACACGCGCACGCCGCCACCGGCGATGACAGCCGCCTCGAACTCATCCGGCGCGCCATTCGCACCGGGCGCAAACTCACCATCACATATCAGGACGGCAACGGGGCGCCCAGCACGCGCACCCTCTGGCCCTTCGCGCTCGGCTACTTTGAACACGTCCGCCTGCTCGTCGCCTGGTGCGAATTTCGTCAGGACTACCGCTCCTTCCGCACCGACCGCATCCAAAAACTCACCCTCGAACAATCCGCCATCCCGCGCAAACGCGCCGCGCTGCTCCGCGAATGGAAAATCCGCCAGCACATTCCCGAATAACCCATCTCGTGCCGCGCTTCGCGACACAACTGACAGAATCTGTCACTCACGCCTGTTATCATTGCGGACGATGATAACAAACACCCATCCAAACGAACCCGTCATGATCGTGCTCCACGTGGCCGGCGCCGCTGCAAGCACGGTTTTTTACTCGCGACCTCCCGCCCGCATGTCCGCGCGGCCCCGGCCCGCCTTTGCCATGTATATAACCGATGTGCGCGGCACGCACGTAGCGCAGGCTGCCAAGCCTGCTGACGAGGCGAAGCCTCGCCCGGTTCGGAAAAAAACGAACATTCGGCGGCGTGCGGCAGGCAAAGCAGGCTTGGCAGCCTGCGCTACGTGCGGCCGGCCCCACAAGGTCAGACCCTGCAAAATCCGCCGTCCGCGTAACATCAGTATATAAATCAAAACGACCAACCAGCCTGAAAAACATACAACCATGAATGCAAAAAAAGAATTTGAAAAAATCATGTCCAGGACGGAGAGGATCGCACTCGCCTCCGCCGTTGATAATATTCCCAATGTGAGAATATTGAATTTTGTTTATCTTGGGAGGGAGAAAATATTGTATTTCGTCTCGACCAAAGGCGACCCGAAGGAAAAGGAGTTTCGCAAGAACAACAAAGTCGCACTGACCACCATTCCCTCAAGGGGTCTTTCCCATGTCAGAATCCACGACGCCGTTGTCAAAAGAAGCAAGAAAAGCATTTTTGATTTAAAAGATGAATTTATTGCAAAGATGCCTTGGTACAAGAAAAATATAGAGCAAAATGGCGCCGCCATGAATCTCTACGAGGTTCATTTTTCAAGACTGATGCTGCTGGCGGGGCCGGACAGGTCCGCGCAAATGGAATTATAATTTCACTTTGTTAATACCTGATGTTACGCGTGTGGACTCCCATGCGTGCGCAGCCTGACACAGGGTCAGGCTGCAAATTTGCCGGCAGCGGAACATCAGTTGTTAATTCTACCTTGTTAACTGATGTTACGCGGCACGTAGTATCCCATAACGCGTGATAATTCGCTTCGAATTACCAATATATTCATAACTGATGTTACGCGACTGGCAGGATTTTGGCAGGGCGATACTGCCGGGGCAAGCCGGAGGCTTGCCAGAACTTAGCC
>JAISGL010000295.1 GCA_031263125.1 Opitutaceae bacterium
TATCAGTTGTGTCTTTGAATATTGCCGGCAGCGGGACTCCGCCGCCGACTCTGCCGCTCCAGTCTATGCGCTTTCGAGCAGTTTGTAGATTCGGGCGACCATTTTGCTGGCGTCGTCGAGGAGGCCGGCGCTGATGAGGGCGTTGTCCAGGATTTGCTCGGCTATGAGCACGGCTTTTTCGGGGGCGCTCGTCTTTGCGGCAAAGAGGTGTTTTATCACTGCGCTGCGCGGGTTGATTTCGAGGTTTATCTTGAGCGGCGGCCCGGCGGGCGCGGCGTCTTTGTCGCTTTTGTTTTGCTGGGCCATCGCGCGCATCATGCGGCGCATGTGCGGGGTCATGAACTTGTCGGCGTTGAGCGCGAGGGCGGGGGAGTCGACAAGGCGGTCGCTGGCTTTCACATCTTCGACTCCGCGGGCGGCAAGCGTGGTTTTCAGCCAGGCGGCAAGGGTTTTCATGTCGGCTTCGGCGAGCGCGCCGGCGGCGTCGGGCGGCTTGGGCGCGTCGGGGAGTTTGATGTCGGAAGTGTCGGCGGCGATGAGTTTTTTGCCGTCGAATTCGCGGACGTTGGACATCACGTATTCGTCGACGGTTTCGTAGCAGTAAAGGACTTCGATGTTGCGCGACTTGAAGCCTTCGAGATACGGGCCGCTTTCGATTGCTTCGCGCGTGGCGCCGGTGAGGTGGTAGATTTCCACCTGGCCTTCCTTCATGCGTGAAACGTAGTCGGCGAGGGAGGTGGTTTTGCCTTTTTCGGTGAGCGAGGATTCGTAGCGGAGGAGTTTTGTGATCGCGTCCTTGTTGGCGTGGTCGAGCGCGGCGCCTTCCTTGAGGAAGATGCCGAAGTTTTGATAAAACGCGTTGTAGGATTCGGGGCGGGCGGCGGCTTCCTCGTCGAGGAATTTGATGAAGCGTTTGGTGATGACTTTGCCGAGTTTGTCGAGGAGCGCCTTGTCCTGCATGGTCTCGCGCGAGATGTTGAGCGGGAGGTCTTCGCAATCGATCACGCCTTTGAGGAAGCGGAGCCATTCGGGGAGGAGGTCCTTGGGGCGGGCGTCGATGAGGACTTTGCGGCAGTAGAGCGCGACGGCGGGTTCGAGGCGCATGAGGCCCATGCGTTCGGTGTTTTCATTGGGGACGAAGAGGAGGGCGTTGATGGCGAGCGGGGCGTCGGCGCTGAAGTGGAGGCGCAGGCGCGGGTCGTCCCAGGCGTGCGCCTGGAATTTGTAGAACTCGGTGTATTCTTCGTCCTTGATTTCGTTTTTGTTGCGGAGCCAGAGCGCCTGGACGGTGTTGGTGCGTTTGCCGTTGAGGTTGATGGGGTGGGAGACGAAGGCGGAGTAGTGTTCGAGGATTTGTTTGATGCGCGCGTCGGTGGCGAAATCGGCGCAGTCGTCCTTGAGCGTGATGGCGATGGTGGCGCCGCGCGGCGTGCCGGCGGGGGCGGGTTCGATGGTGTAGGAGCCGGAGCCGTCGCTGGTCCAGGTGTGCGCGGGTTCGTCAGCGCGCCACGAGCGCGAGGTGACGCGGACTTCCTTCGCGACCATGAACGCGGAGTAGAAGCCGACGCCGAACTGGCCGATGAGGCTGGCGTTTTTGCGTCCGTTTTCGCCGAGGGCCTTGAGGAAGGCTTTCGAGCCGGAGTGCGCGATGGTGCCGAGGTTTTCAACGAGTTCGGCGCCGGTCATGCCGATGCCGTCGTCGGCAATGGTGATGGTTTTCGCCTTGTCGTCGGTGGTGATGTTGATTTCGAGCGGGCGCGGGTCGTCGGGCAGGTTTTTCTCAGTGAGCTGGAGGTGGCGGAATTTCTCAAGCGCGTCGGCGGCGTTCGAGACGAGTTCGCGCACGAAGATTTCCCTCTCGGTGTAGAGCGAGTGGATGACGATATCGAGGAGCTGCTTGATCTCGGCCTGGAACTCGAATTTTTGCGGAGCGGGTTGCGAGGCGGATTGTGCGGCGGGTTGCGCGGTGGGTTGCGGAGCGGATTGTGGAGCGGGTTGTGCGTCGGACATGGTGCGTGATGTGTGATGTGGAATGTGGAATGTGGAATGTGCGATGTGCGGTGTGGAATATGCGGTTGTTGTGAGACGATGAAACTGTGTTTTGAAACGGTGAAACGGTGTTGTGAGACGGTGAAATGGTGTTTTGAGAAGAAGTGAAAAGAGAGGTTGATTTTAGGAGTGTGCGGGAAAAATCAAGAGCGGGCTTGCGGAAACACGGGGCTTGCGGAAACAGCACGTCTGCGAACACCCCGACTTTGGATTGCCCTTGGCGCACTCCCGCCAACTATAGGCGGCATGATCGAGTTGGCTGAAAAATTCCTGAAGGCATTCATTCCGCTCTTTGTCGCGATGGACCCGATCGGGCTGGCGGCGCTGTATTTGTGTTTCACCCCGCGCATCCCGGTCGGGAAGCGCAAGCGCATCACGCGCCAGGCAATCCTCACGGGCGCGGGCGTGGCGTTGTTGTTTTTGTTTTTGGGACAGGCGATTTTTCGCGCGCTCTACATCACGCCGGGGGATTTTCAAATCGCGGGCGGACTTATCCTGCTGATTCTGGCGGCGCGCGATTTGCTCACGTCGAGCGATGCGACACCGCAGGCGCTTTCGGAGGATTTCGGCGTGGTGCCGCTCGGCATGCCGTTGATCGCGGGGCCGGCGGTGATCGCGACGATGTTCATATGCGTCGACCAGGTCGGCCTTGTCATGACGCTCGTCGCGCTCGCGGCGAATCTGGCGCTGGTAGTCATCGCGCTGGCGTGGAGCGAAAAGCTCGGCAAATGGATCGGTGTCACGGGCATGAAGGCGATTTCGAAAATCATCTCCATGCTGCTCGCCGCCATCGCCATTGCCATGATCCGGCAAGGTTTCAAATCGTGACACCGCCTGACCCGGCGCAACTCGCCGCAATCCATCGCAACTCGTCGTAACCCACCGCAACTCGCCGCAACCCGGCACAACCCGCCGCAACCTTCCTTGCGCAAGCGTCCTCGCACGCGCGCACACGGCCATCCTCGCACGCGGACGCGCCACGACCATCCTCGCACGCTCACACGCGGTCATCCTCGCACGCGCACGCGCGCATGCAACCATCGAAAATGGCGAAAAACCAAACTTTTTTGGAGAAACCGCCGCTTTTTTTCCATCAAAGACCTTTCGTGCTTGTCGCTCCGCGCGTCCGGGCGTTCGTTGTGACGCATGTCTGAAAACAGCAACAACACCGCCGACCCGATCACGCTCTTC
>JAISGL010000394.1 GCA_031263125.1 Opitutaceae bacterium
CCCCTGATTGATGGAAAGGCGCGTTATCCGTGGCACAACTGCCCTTGCTGCGTCGGCAATATCCCGCGCACCCTGCTGATGATTCCCACCTGGACATATGTGAAGTCCGCCGGCGGCATTCATGTGAACCTTTTCATTGGCGGTAAAATCAACATCGAAAAAATCGCCGGTACCGACGTCGAAATGGTACAGCGGACAAACTATCCGTGGAATGGCAAAATCTCCATAACGGTGAACCCCAGGCAGAGTAAAAAATTTACCGTCTTTGTCCGCATCCCCGACCGCCAGACCAGTGAACTTTATCATGCAACCCCGGCAGTGAACGGTTATCTTTCATTTTCGGTGAATGGAAAACCGTACCAGCCGGAAATGGAAAAAGGCTATGCCGCCGTCACTCGCGAATGGAAAGCCGGGGACACCATCGAACTGGAGCTGCCCCTGAAGCCGCAGCGCATCATCGCTGATTCCCGCATTGAGGCCGACCGCAACCAGGTGGCACTGCGTTACGGTCCGTTGATTTATAATGTCGAGCGTGCCGACCAAAGCGACATTGCACAGCAGCTCTCACCGTCGCCAATCACCGCTGAGTGGCGCGGCGATTTGTTGGATGGCGTGATGGTGCTCAAAGGCAAATGGGCCAATGGCAAACCCATGACGGCAATCCCCAACTACGCGCGAATGAATCGTGCCGGCCAGGTGGCCGCGGATGAAATCGACAACGGCCCGGAATCGCGAGTTTGGATGATGGCGGAGTAGCCGGAGTATTATTTCTCAAATTATTTGGCCGGGCTGACGCCAATCGCAAGCCAAGCCACCATTATGTTACGTAATTAATACGTCGGTGTACTAGTAACTGATGTTACGCAGCCCGTAGGGCCTGACCTTGTGTCAGGCCGCGAATTACCAATGTGGCCTCCTTCGCGAGCACGGCCTGACACAAGGTCAGGCACTACGAGCTGCGTAACATCAGCTAGTATCTCATAACGCGTGATAATTCGCTTCGAATTACTAATATATTCATAACTGATGTTACGCGACTGGCAGGATTTCGGCAGGGCGATACCGCCGGGGCAAGCCGGAGGCTTGCCAGAACTTAGCCGGTGGTTGAGCGAGGCTTGGCGAGCGACACCACCGGATATTGGTTTGTGTGAAAACAGCATCCCGGAGGGATGCCAGAGGCGCGTATTATGGGTTTCTGGCATCCCTCCGGGATGCTGTGCTTTTTATATTGGGTTCCGGTGGTGTCGGTCGCGTTGCGACCTCAACCACCGGCTAATATCTGGCAAGCCTCCGGCTTGCCCCGGCGCTACCGCTAAAAAGCAAGGACTATTACCAACTGATATATTCAAAAGAACGTATGCGAATTATCACGCGTTATGGGATACTACGCCACTGCCGCTTTCATGCGTCGCAACGCTTCGTCGAGCGTGGCGCGCGGGCAGCCGAAATTGAGGCGGACATGCGAACCGCGCGGTGTGCCAAAGAATGCGCCGTCGCTCAGGCCCACGCCGTGTTTTTCGAAATGCGCGACCGGATCGCCGAGCTTGAGCGCGCCGACGTTGAGCCAGGCGAGATAGGTCGCCTCGTGCGGCGCCTCGATGGTGACGCCCGGCAGTTCGCGCGCGACAAAATCGTTGATGCGATCGCGGTTTCCGCGCAGGTAGGCGAGGAGAGCCTGACGCCAGGGTTCGCTGTCGCAATAGGCGGCTGCGCAGGCGGAGTAGCCGAGCGTGTTGACCTCGGCGACGATTCCGGCCGTGGCGCGGATGAAGGTTGAGCGGAGTTTCGGATTGCTGATGATGGCGAACGAAGTGGCGAGGCCGGGGATGTTGTAGGTTTTGCTCGGCGCCATGAGCGTGACGGTGTTGGCGGCGATTTCGTCGCCGAGCGTGCCGGCGGGAATGTGCGGGAGCTTGGGGTCGAGGATCAGGTCGCAGTGGATTTCGTCGGAGCAGAGGATGATTTTGTGGCGCAGGCAGAATTCGGCGAGACGCAGCAGTTCGTCGCGGCGGAAAACGCGGGCGACGGGGTTGTGCGGATTGCAAAGGAGGAAAAGTCTGGCGCGTCCGCCGCCGGTGATGACGGCGCGTTCCATTGCGTCGAAGTCGATTTCCCAGCGGCGTGCGGCGGTGTTGAGCGCGAGCGGAACGGCGAGCGATTCGCGTCCGGAGTTGGTCGCGGCCGACATGAAGGGCGGATAGACGGGCGTGTTGCAGATGACCTGTTCGCCGGGCCTGGCAAAGGCTTGCGCGGTGACATTGAGACCGCAGACGAGGCCGGGGAGCCACACGATCCAGTCGGGCTGGATGGTCCAGCCGTAGCGCGCATGCATGGCATGGACGACGGCGGCGGTTTCGGATGGGGTGGGGCGGGCGTAGCCGAAGATGCCGTGGGCGACGCGGCGCCGGAGCGCCTCGATGATGGCGGGCGAGGTATGAAAATCCATATCGGCGACCCACATGGGAATGATGTCGGTGCCGGCATATTTCTGCCATTTTTGCGAATCCGTGTCCTGGCGCGGGTGGATGGTGTCGAAGTCGTGAAGCATGTTCGAGACAGCGAAGAAAAGGGTTTTGCGCAGGAAAGCACGCGGAAAAACATATAAGGGACATGTTAGTGTTAAAATAATTTGCCAACGACTCATTTCTAATAGCTGACGTTACGCGGCGCGTAGGGCGCGTAGGGCCTGACCTCGTGTCAGGCCGCGAATTACCAGTGTGGTTTCCCACGCTCACGCGTGCGCGGCCTGACACAAGGTCAGGCACGACGAAATCCCGCCGTCCGCGTAACATCAGTTAATAATTCCCGCCGCCCGCCGCCTGTTTTCCAATACCGCCAAATAAGAGTTGTCACGCCGCCACTTCCCGTTGAGAAAGGACGGTGACTACATATTACACAACCAAGCACTATTGATGGCCAATTCCTTCCCTAACGCCGGCGGACCAAACCGCGGCCCCTACCGGAGACGCACGAACAACGACCCGTTCGCGAGCATACGCCGTAACCACCGCATCAAAGCCCCCCAGGCCCGCGTAATCAGCCCTGAAGGCAAACAACTCGGCATCATGCCGACCGAAAAAGCGCTCCAGCTCGCCACGCAGGTCGGCCTCGACCTCGTCGAGATCGCGCCCAACGCGCAGCCACCCGTCTGCCGCATCATGGACTTCGGCAAATACGTCTACGAGGAACAGAAAAAAAGTTCCCACGCCAAGGCCACCGTCGGCAAAGTGAAGGAAATCGAGTTCACCGCGCGCATCGCCGGCAACGACTTTCTCACGAAACTCCGCCACGCGGAGCAATTTCTCGACATGGGCAACAAGGTGAAACTCCGCCTCAAGTTCCGCGGACGCGAGCTCGCGCACCCCGAGCTTGGCTTCGAAATCATCAACAAGGCGCTCGCCGAACTTGCGGGCATGGGCCACGCGGATTCCCAGCCCAGGCATCTCGGCAAGCAAATCAACGTGATGCTCACGCCCTTGCCCGCCAACAAACGCAAGCCCAAGTTCCTGCTGCCCGACGACGATGCCGGCGATATTCCCGAAGATGATTCCGCGTCCTCCGCCGACGATGATGACGGCGATGACGACGAAAACACGTAAGGATATCGCGCCACACCGCGTGCCACACCGCGCGTCACTCTGCGCGTCACACCGCGCGCTACTCTGCGCGCCCACCGCCACCGCCGGCGCGCGCCGCCACGTCTGGCGCAAACCGCGCGCCGGCGCCCTCCCGCTGCTTGCGATCTGCGCCCTCGCGTGCTGCGCGTTTCCCGAAACGCAGACCGCCGCGCGCGCGCAGCAACCCACCGGCCCGCTCTCCGCGCCCACCCGTCCCGGAGGCGACGCCTCCGCCCCCGCCGGCACACTCTCCGCGCCCACCCGCCCCGCGCCCCCCGCCGCCACGAGCGCCGGCAAACACCGCGTCAACCCAGGCAACGACGGCAATCAAGGCGCCCCGGCGCGCATCCTGGCGCGCGCCCGCCCCGCGCCGACCGGCAGGCCCATCACGCTCGACGGCCTCGCCTACATCAACCTCGTCCACTTCGCCAAAGAACTCGGCTGCACCGCCGCATGGAAAAAAACAGGTGACAAAAAAAATCCCGAAATCCTCGTGCTCAGCAAAGGCTCGCGCCGCTACGAATTCACCGTCGGCTCGCGCGAGTTCACCGCCGACGGCGTCCGCGTCTTCGCCGGCTCCGCCATCCGCGCCACGCGCGGCACGCTCTGGATGAGCCGCATCGACGCCACCAACCTCTTTGAACCCATCGTCGCGCCCGCCAACGGACGCCGCTCCGCCACTCCGCTGAAAATCATCGCCATCGACGCCGGCCACGGCGGCATCGACAAAGGCAAGATCAACGAACGCCTGAAAATCTTTGAAAAAGACATGGCGCTCGACACCGCCAGACGCCTCAAACCCCTCCTCGAAAAACAAGGCTTCAAAGTCGTGATGACGCGTGCGACCGACAAAAAAATCGAACTCGCCGACCGCCCCGAATTCGCCGCCAAGGCCGGCGCCGGCCTGTTCGTGAGCATCCACTACAACTCCGTCGAATCAAACCTGCAAAACGTGTCCGGCATCGAAGTCTACCGCTTCACGCCGCGCTACCAGGCCCCCGTCTCGCGCACCGACGTGCGCATCGAGGACAAGATTGGCAATCCGGGCGACGCGCACGGCTTCTGGAGTTCCGTGGCCGCGTACGACATCCACCGCGCCCTCCTCGCCGGCCTGAAGGCGCCCGACCGCGCATTCAAGCATCACAAATTCGCCGTGCTCCGCCTCGCCAAATGCCCCGCGGTTTTGGTCGAGGCCGGATTTTTGTCCAACGACGCCGAGGCGCGCAAAATCAACACGCCCGCTTATCGCCAGAAAATCGCCGAAGCCATCGCCGCCGGCATCAAAGCCTACGCCGACGCCGCCGCCGGATCGACGTAACACGGGCGTCCCGCCCATGGACGGCGCGAAGCGCCGCCCCCGCGCCGGCCCCGGAACACGGGCGGATGCTCGTACGGTACACCGTGCGCGGAGGGTAGAGTAGGCAGGAGCGGCAGGAAGTGCTACACCCTGCCGCTCCCGCCCCACATCAAACCGGACGGGCGGTTCTCCCGCATCCGGCTTCGGCTTTCCGTGAACGTTCTTTCGTTCGACTTTCGGTCCACGTCGCTTTCAGCGACATCCTCCAGAGCCTATGCTGCCTTTCGAGTCGCTCGTCGCTGAAGCACTTATACTCGATTTTCGGTTCCACTTGAAAAATAGAATAGGGACAGATCAAAAATTAAGATTAAAGATTAAATGAGTAACTGATGTTACGCGGACGGCTGATTTCGTAGGGCCTGACACAAGGTCAGGCCCTACAAAACCCTGCCGGTCGCGTAACATCAGTGAGTAATATTAGACAGCGCGCCCGTGGCGCAGGCTGCCAAGCCTGCTGACGAGGCGAAGCCTCGCCCGGTTCGGAAAAAATGAACACCCGGCGGCGTGCGGCAGGCAAAGCAGGCTTGGCAGCCTGCGCAACGTTTGAGCGGTGGCGCCAAGGCAAGCCTCTGGCTTGAAGAGCCGCTGCAAATAACGGGAAAAACATCTTAACAACTGATGTTTCGCGGTCAGCAGTTTTCGTAGCCTGGCCTTGTGTCAGGCCGCTGTCAGGCCGCGCCCACGTAGGAAGCCACATTGGTAATTCGCGGCCTGACACAAGGTCAGGCCCTACGTGGCGCATAATATTAGTTAAATGACTTGACATCTGGATTTGATGAAAAATGGAATGTATGTAATTATTTACACGCCAATAGATTATGTGATATTACTTGAGGGCTGATCGGTGTTACGCGGTCGGTAAATTTTACAGGAGGGCTGACCTTAAAAAAAGGGACAAGTTAAAGGGACGGGTTAAAGATTAAAAATTAGATGACTTGACATCTGGGCTTGGTGAAAAAAAGAGGGGGTATGTGTAATATTTTACATACCAATATGTTGTGTTGTGTTATTTGGTTCTTCGACATTTTCGATGCTTGAGGA
>JAISGL010000410.1 GCA_031263125.1 Opitutaceae bacterium
ACCTCCGCCCCCACCTCCGCTCCCGCCTCCGCTTCCGCTCCCGCCCCTGCTTCCATCCCCGCTCCCGCCAGCCTCACCGGGGAACTTTTCTCGCACCTCCCCGATTTCGACACACTCTGCCGCTCGCCCGAACGCATCCTCGAATACACCATTCTCAGCCGCCTCACCGACCTCCTCGCCCAGTGGCAGGAAATCAACCGCCTCAACCACCTCCTCGTCACCGGCGTTGCCCTCGCGCGCGCCGGCATCCCCGCGCCGCCCCCCGAGGATTCGCTCATCACGCGCTACCGCGACCACAGCCTCGCCAAAGTCGCCGCCATCGGCGCCGCCGTCGCGCTCGCCGCCACCTGCGCGCTCTGGATACTCACCGCGTGGCCCGACGGCGCCACCGCGGCCACCTTCGCCGGCGTCGTCTCCTGCACCGTCGCGCTCCAGGACAACCCCGCCCGCAACGCCCTCCGCACCCTCCGCACCTGCCTCCTTGCCGCCGCATGCGCCGCCGTCTGCCTCTTCGGAATCTTCCCGCGACTCGACGGCTTCGCGCAACTCGCCCTCGTCCTCGCCGCGCTCTACCTCCCGACCGGCATGCTCATGCCCTCGGCCCGCTTCGGCCCCATCGCCACGCCCATGCTCATCTACACCACCTCATTCATGAACCTGCACAACGTCATGACGCCCGACCTCGCCGCCTTCATCAACTCCGCCGCCGCGCTCATGACCGGCATCCTCATCGCCGTGCTGTGCTTCCGCCTCCTGCGCCCCGTCGGCGCCGACTGGGCGCTGCGCCGCCACACCTCCGGCTTGATGCGCGACCTCGCGACTCTTGCCTCGACCGACGACCCCGGTGACCGCGCGCGCTTCGAGACGCGCATGCTCGATCGCAACAACGCCATCCTCCTCCGCCTCAACCCCGGCAAACCCGCTGAACGCCACCGCCTCCGCGGCACGCTCACCGCCCTTCGCGTCGGCCTCAACATCCGCCTCCTTACCATCGCGCAACACGACGCGCCCCCGCGGCACGCCCGCCCCGTGCGCGACGCGCTCGACGCCCTTGCCGGCCACTTTGCCCAACTCGCCCGCCGCCCCCTCGACCGCGCCGTCAGCACGCCGCTCCCCGCGCTCGAACGCGCCATCCAGTCCATTCGCACCGCCCCTCCCGGCGCCCACCCGCGCGCGCTCGACACCTATGTCGCGCTCTGCGCGATTCGCACCACGCTCCACCAATACGCCGACTTCTACGGCCTGCCGGACATGCCGGACAACGCCCTGCAACACAACCAAACCGCGCCTCCCCTGCCGCCGCCTCCACTACCACCTTCGCCTCTGTCGCTGCCCCCTTTCTCGCCCCTGCCACCGTCTCCTCCTCTTTCGCCTCCGTCGCCGCCTCCTCCGCCTCCGTCGCCGCCGCTCCCGCCGTCGGAAACCCCCGCGCCACCATGCTGAAAGAACTCAATCTCTTCGGTGTCTATCTCTCGCCGCTCGCGCTCCACCTTGCGATTGCGGCCATCGCCTGGCTCATCCTCCGCTGGATGCTCCAGAAAACCGGCGCCTACCGTCACGTCTGGCACGCCCCCCTCTTCAACACCGCACTCTACGTGATCCTTCTCGCCGCCACCTTCCACCACCTGCACTGACCGCGCACATCGCGCAAAACCCGCACATCACGCAAAACCCTCCTCTTAAAATGTCCAAAGACACACTTCGCAACACCGCCCGCGTGCTCGTCACCCTCATCACGGTCGCCGCCGCCATCTACTTCGGACGCAGCCTCTGGACCGATTACATGGGAAAACCATGGACCCGTGACGGACGCGTGCGCGCCATCATCGTCGCCATCGCGCCCGACGTTTCCGGCATCATCACCAAGCTCGACCTGAAGGACAATCAACCTGTCCGCAAAGGCGACCTCCTCTTCACGATCGACACCGAACGCTACAAACTCGCCCTCGACGAAGCCAGCCTCGCCGTTGCCACCGCCCGTGCCAGCGTCACCGCCGCGCAAGACAACGTCATCACCGCGCGTCACAACATCAAAACCCAACGGGACAACCTCCGTTATTTGAAACTCGAACTCACCCGCCGCCGCGCCCTCCGCGACAGCGCCGCCGGCACGCAGGAGGAACTCGACCGCGCCGAAAGCGCCGTGACCGCCGGTGAGAACGCCGTCATCGCCGCCGAGGACACCGTCACTGCCGCGCAAAACGCCGTTACCATTGCCGAGGCCGGCCACCGTCACGCCCTGTCCGCCGTCGCCGCCGCCCGTCTTGACATCGCCCGCTCCGAAGTCCGCTCACCCGTCAACGGCCACATCACCAATCTCCAGATTGACGCCGGTGATTACGCCACCGCCGGCAAACCCATGCTTGCCATCGTCAATTCCGACAGCCTCTACATCGCCGCATATTTTGAGGAAACCAAACTCCGCCACATCCATGAAAACGCCCCTGTCACCATCAAACTCATGGGTTACAAGGAACCAGTCCTTGGCTACGTTGAAAGCATAGCCCCCGCCATCGTTGACCGCGACAACACCGCTGGAGACGACCTTGTAGCCAACGTGAACCCCACATTTGCGTGGGTGCGGCTTGCGCAACGCATCCCGGTGCGCATTGCCATTGCGGAAGTCCCGGAAAACGTCCGCCTCATCGCCGGCATGACCGCCACAATCATAGTCGAGGATACCCCCGACGACAAATCCGCCGCAACAATCAGGTAAAGTCACCGACATCACGCAACGCGCAAGACCTGACACAAGGTCAGCCCCTGCAAAATCTGCCAACAGCGTAACATCCGTCGGACAGATCGGACAGCTCGGACTGCTCGGACAGATCAGCCCGATCAGCCCGAGCCGCCCGATCAGCCCGAGTCGCCCCGAGGCCCGCTTCCTGCCGGCGCGGCGTCTCCGGCGCGCGCGGCGCCGCTGCTCAGACCTTCGGGCCGCTTTGTGCGAGGTGGCGGGCGCGCAGGCGCAGGCCATTCAGGCGGATGAAGCCGGTGGCGTCACTCTGGTTATACCAGCTCGCGACGCCTTCCATCGAGGCGATGTTCATGTCGTAGAGGCTGTACTCCGACTTGCGTCCGCAGGTGATGATGTTGCCTTTGTAGAGTTTGAGGCGCACGGTGCCGGTCACGTATTTCTGGCTTTGGTCGACGAGGGCTTGCAGCGCTTCGCGTTCGGGCGCGAACCAGAAGCCGTTGTAGACGAGTTCGGCATACTTGGGGATGAGCGAGTCGCGCAGGTGTTCGACTTCGCGGTCGAGCGTGAGGCTTTCGATTTGTTTGTGCGCGTGCATGAGGATCGTGCCGCCGGGGGTCTCGTAGACGCCACGGCTTTTCATGCCCACAAAGCGGTTTTCCACGAGGTCGACGCGGCCAATGCCGTGTTTGCCGCCGAGTTTGTTGAGGGTTTTAAGGACGTTGCCGGGGGTGAGTTTTTTGCCGTTCACGGCGGTGCAGTCGCCTTGGGTGAATTCGAGTTCGATGTATTCGGGTTTGTCGGGGGCGTCCTCGGGGGAGACGGAGAGTTTGAACATGCTTTTGTTTTCCGGGGTGGTGGGGTCGAACCAAGGGTCTTCGAGGATGCCGGCTTCGTAGGAAATGTGGAGGAGGTTGCGGTCCATCGAATAGGGTTTGCGGAGGGAGGCTTCGACGGGGATGGCGTGTTTCTGGCAGTAGGCGATCATTTCGGCGCGGCCTGGGAAGAGTGCGCGGTATTCCTCCATTTTCCAAGGGGAGATGATGCGCAGTTGGGGGGCGAGGGCCATGTAGGAGAGTTCGAAGCGGCATTGGTCGTTGCCTTTGCCGGTGGCGCCATGCGCGAGGGTGTCGGCGTTTTCCTTGAGGGCGATGGCGACCTGGGCTTTGGCGATGAGGGGGCGCGCGATGGAGGTGCCGAGGTGGTATTGGTTTTCGTAGATGGCGTTGGCGCGGATCATGGGGTAAATGTAGTCGCGCGCGAATTCCTCGACGAGGTTGAGGGTGTGGTGCCGGGTGGCGCCGGTTTTCCTGGCTTTTTTGCCGAGACCTTTGAGTTCTTCCTCCTGGCCGATGTCGGCTGCGAAGGTGATGATTTCGGCGTCATAGGTTTCCTTGAGCCATTTGACGATGACGGACGTGTCGAGTCCGCCGGAATATGCGAGGACGATTTTCATGTTGGGAAATACAGTTGTGGAGGGCGGCGATGTTTCGACTTAAGTCGATTTAAGTCGACTTAAATCGATTTAAGTCGGAGCCAAAGGGCGCATCTCAAAAACGGGACAGGGCATGCCGCCAATTCTGGAGTAGAGCGGGCGTCCCGCCCGCTGACGGCGAAGCCGCCGGATCGAGTAGCACGGGCATCTTGCCCGTGGACG
>JAISGL010000417.1 GCA_031263125.1 Opitutaceae bacterium
GCCGTTGAGCGCGCCGGGTTCGCCGGACTTGCCCGCGAGCAGGCGCAGCGTGCCCGACTCGACGACGGAGACGGTGTGCCGCGCCGGGTCGGAAACATACACGCGCGCGCGGGCGAGCCAGCCGCCACCACCACGCCGGCTGGGCCGGCCAGCAATCCCGGCGTGCCGGGATCGGGCGTGGTGCCGCCACCGCCGCCGCCGCCGGACGGGTTTACGGTGATGGTGAAGTCTTTTGTATAATTCGTGGAGCCTGTGCCGGTGCCGTTTATGATTGTGGCGGTGATGGTGGCGGAGCCGGCGGCGGTGGCGGTGAATGTATTTCCGCTTGTTATAGCCGCGCCTGTGGTTCCGGCGGTTTTAATACTCCATGTTATTGTCTGGTTGGTGGCGTTGGCCGGGGCGACGGTGCCGGCGAAGGTGAGCGATGCGCCGGCGGTGGCGGTTGCCGGGATGCCGGTGATGCCTGTCACGGCGACGAAGACGGGGGACGTGGCGCTCACGGTGATGGTGAAGTCTTTTGTATAATTTGTGGAGCCTGCGCCGGCGCCGTTTATGATTGTGGCGGTGACGGTCGCGGTGCCGGCGGCGGTGGCGGTGAATATATTTCCGCTGATGGACGCGCCTGTGCCACTATCGGTTTTGATACTCCATGTTATTGTTTTGTTGGTGGCGTCAGCCGGGGTGACGGTGGCGGCGAGGGGGAGCGACGTGCCGGCGGTGGCGGTTGTCGGGACGCCGGTGATGTCTGTCACGGCGACGAAGGCGGGCGGGGCGCTGACGGTGAAGGTGAAATCCTTTGTATAATCGGCGCCGACGCCGGCGCCGGAGGCGATGGTGGCGGTGAGGACAGCGGTGTCGGCGCTCGTGAAACGCAACAGGTAATAATCATAAAAATTAGTGATGGACGCCCCGGTCGTGCCCGCATCCTTCACACTCCAGGCGATGAGTTTATAGGAGGCATTTGAGGGCAGGACAGCGGGCTGGATGGCAAACGCCATGTCATTTCCCAGCCAGTTGGTGAATTTCGGCAGCGCGTAATCCACCGCCGCCATCGCGGCGTCGGGCGTGCCGGTGATGTCGGTGACGGAGACGTGCGCCGGCGTGTAATAAACGAGCGGGATGTTGTTCGCCATCGCGTAGGTTTCGGCGGCGGAGCCGGCGGCGACAGTGAGGATGAGGTTTGGCAGGAGGCTGTTATTGATAGTAAGACCGCTGCTGGCGTTCGTTTGTTGAAAGAGCGCATTGCCATTGGAGGGCGAAGGAAATGTGGCGACGCTCGTCGGAATGGTGACGCTCGTGAGCATGTCGCAACCGGTAAACGCATGGCTGCCGATTTCCACGCAGCCGGCTGGAATAACCACGGAGGTCAAACCGCTTCGCCGAAAGGCTTCGGCGCCGATTCTGGCAATATATGGCGGCAGCGTGATGCCGGCCAGGTTTATGCATCCCCGAAACATCCCGGCAGGGATGCTGGCAAGGTCGGCGGGCAGGGTGACATTTGTCAGTGAGGTGCAGTTCTCGAAGAGGGATAAATTGTATCCGTCATCGCTCTCATATATTATTGTGCCATTCGGAATAACAACGTTGTTGAGTTTTGAACAGCCGCCGAACACTCCCGTGGGGGGAGTAGCCGCGGCGGGTGCTGCCCAATTGAATACCTGTCGCGGGGATGGACACTGTTTGCAGGTTTTTGCACTCGCGGAATGTGCCGATGCCGACGATGCGCAGCGTATCGGGAATCTGGATGGACACGAGGCCGTCGCAACGGGAGAAAACCGCATACTCAAGTTCGACGACGCCGGGCATTGCGGGAAGGGCGGTGAGCGAGATGCACTCCTCAAAGGCATAATAACCGATTGATGTAATCACCGCCGGAATAGTAATGGACAGAGGACAGAGGACAGAAGGCAGAGGACAGAGGACAGAAGGCAGAGGGCAGAGGACGGAGGACGGAGGACGGAGGACGGAGGGACGGAGGGATGAGGGAGGGGTGGAGGGTGCCTACCTTTTCAGCTTCCGTTCTTGCAGCCATGCAAAAATCACCGGCGTGACGATCAGGATGTGAAGCAGGCTGCTGATCATTCCGCCGACCACCGGCGCCGCGATCGGCTGCATGATTTCCACGCCTGTCCGCGTGCTCCAAAAAATCGGGAGCAATGACGCAATCGTCGTCGCCACCGTCATGACTTTCGGGCGCAACCGCAGCCGCGCGCCTTCCTTCACCGCCGCAACAAGCTCCGCCCGCGTGAGCGCGCCGGGCCGGGCCGCTTTTTCCGCACGCGCTTTTGCCACCGACTCCTCCAGATAAATCACCATCACAATCCCCGTCTGGATCGCCGTCCCGAAAAGCGCGATGTAACCGACCCACACCGCCACGCTGAAATTAAAACCGAGCGCCGCCTGCAACAACACACCGCCCGTCAGCGCAAACGGCACCGCCAGTATCACGTGCGCCGCTTCGGACACGCTGCGAAATGTCATCACGAGCAGCAGGAAAATAATCACGAGCACCGTCGGGAAAACAATCGCCAGCGTGCGGCCCGCGCGAAGCTGATTCTCATAATCGCCGCTGTATTCAATCGTGATGCCCGCCTCCTTTGGCACCTCCTTTTCGATGCGCGCCTTGATCTCCCCGACAAAGCCGCCGAGGTCGCGTTCGCCGTTCACGTTCGCCTGCACAAACACGCGCAGCCGCCCGTTCTCGCTCGAAATTTCATTCGGCCCGATCACGCGTTTTATCTCCGCAACCTGCCCGAGCGTCACGAACGGTCCCGACGGTGTCGGTATCAAAAGCTGGCCGAGTTTTTCCAAGTCGTCGCGGTCCGCGCGCTCCAGCCGCACCTGCACGGGCCAGCGTTCGCGTCCCTTGATCGTGGTCGTGGCCGTCGTGCCGCCGAGTCCGGTCTCGACGTAGCGCAGCACGTCCGCCGTGCGCAAACCGTAGCGTCCCATCCGGTCGCGGCGCGGCGTGATTTCGAGATACGGTTTGCCGAGATCGCGCGACGGCGCCACGCCCGACGCGCCGGGAATCGTGCGGATGATGCGTTCGATTTCAGCGGCTTTGCGCGTGAGCGCGTCGAGATTGTCGCCGAAAATTTTCACACCGACCTGCGCGCGGATGCCCGTGCTCGTCATGAGCACGCGATTCTCAATCGGCTGCAAAAACCCCGGCACATACCCCGGCACCCGCGTGAGGCGTTCGCTCAAATCGGCGATGATCCGTTGCTTTGTGATGCCGGGCCGCCACTGGTCGCGCGGTTTCAGCGTGATCGTCGTTTCGATCATCTCGACCGGCGCGGGATCGGTGGCGCTCTCGGCGCGTCCGAGTTTGCCGGCGGCCATGAGCACTTCGGGATATTCGCTCATCACTTTGTCCTGCCACGACATGATGCGCTTCACCTCGGTCAGCGAAGTCGCGGGCAAAAGCACGGGCATGAACAGCAGCGAACCTTCCTCAAGCGGCGGCATGAATTCCTTTCCAAATCCGCCCGCGACGCGCGCCGTGCGATGAAAGCCCGCGCCGTCGATGCGCGCGACGACCGGGCGCGGAAGCCCTACCGCGATCACGACGCAAACCGCAAACAGCGCGAACGCCAGCGCGAGCACCGTCTTGCGAAACCGCAGCGCCCAGTCGAGTGCCGGATCGTAGATGCGCAGGAGCGCGCGCATGAGGAGATTTTTGTCCTCCGGGCGGAACGGCCCGCGCACCAGCAGCGTGCATAACACCGGCACGACCGTGACCGCGAGCAACACCGCGCCGATCAGCGCAAACGTCTTTGCATACGCGAGCGGATGAAAAAGTTTTCCCTCCTGCCCCGTGAGCAAAAACACCGGCACAAAGGCGAGGATGATGATCGCCATCGAAAAAAACACAGGCCGCCCCACCTGCGTGCATGCGCGCAACGTGAGCTGGAAAATTTCCGCCGCGGACAATGTGGCGTGCGCCGCCGGCCCGCGGGTTTGCGTGGCGCGCGCCGCCGGCCCATGCGCGGACGCGGGGGCAGGCAGGCCGCCCGCGCCGCTTTTTCGTTTCTCCTCAAGCGCACGCTCGCAATGCCGGATCACGTTTTCCGTCATCACGATTCCCGCGTCCACGAGCACGCCGATTGAAATCGCGATTCCCGTCAGCGACATGATGTGCGACGGGATGCCGGACTGCTTCATCAAGATGAACGAAATCAAAATCGAGGCGGGCAGCGGAATCGTGACAATCAGGATGCTCCGGAAATGGAACAGAAACAAAATGTGCGCGAGGATCACCAGGATGATTTCCTCGGTGAGCGCGCCCTTGAGCGTCTCGATGGCGCGGTCGATGAGGCCGCTCCGGTCATAAAATGGCTCAATCGTAACCCCCGCCGGCAGCCCCGGCGCAATCTGCGCGATGCGCGCCTTCACGTCCTGGATGACGCGGTGCGCGTTCCCGCCGTAACGCATCACGACGATGCCGCCGACGACCTCGCGCCCGTCCACGTCGAGCGCGCCGCGCCGGAAATCGCCGCCGATTTCGACGCGCGCGACGTCGCGCAAATACAGCGGCGTCCCCGAGCGCGGCATGAGCGGAATCGACTCGATGTCCGCCGGGGACGTTATCAACCCGACCCCGCGCACGATGTATTCCGCGGCGTTTTCCTCGATGGTTTTGCCGCCCACGTTGAGATTGCCCGCGGCGATGGCGTCCATGATTTCGCCAAGCGCGACATTGTACTGGCGGAGTTTGAGCGAGGAGACCTCGACCTGATATTGCCGCACAAATCCGCCGATGCTTCCGATCTCGGCCACGCCCGCGACGGACGCGAGTTCGGGGCGGATGTAGGTTTCCTGAAGCGAGCGCAATGAGCCGAGGTCCGGGGATTTTGGATTTTGGATTGCGGATTGCGAGGAGACGGCGGGGTCGGCCTTGAGGTAATATTGATAAACCCAGCCAAGCCCGGTGGCATCGGGGCCGAGACGCGCGGCGACGTTTTCGGGGAGGAGATTGCCGAGCGAGTTCAGCCGTTCGAGCACGCGCGAGCGCGCGAAATAGGTGTCGGTGTCGTCGTTGAAAATGACGGTGAGAAAACTGAATCCGAACATCGACGAGGCCCGCACGGTTTTGACGCCCGCGAGACCTTGCAGCGAAACGCTGAGCGGATAGGTGATCTGGTCCTCGACCTCCTGCGGCGAGCGTCCCGGCCAGTCGGCGTAAACGATCACCTGGTTTTCGGACAGGTCGGGAATCGCGTCGATGGGCACCGTGCGCAGCGCGTGCATGCCCCACGCGCAAACGCCGATGAACGCCGCGATGACAAGAAAGCGGTTTTGCAACGACCAGGTGATGATGCGGTTTATCATGTGATGATGCGGGTTATTGTGGGATGATGCGGGTTATCGTGGGGAATGGTGCGGTTTATCATGTGATGGTGCGATTTATCGTGGGAAATGATGGATGGTGGCGTTGAAGCAAGCCGGAGGCTTGCCAGAGATTAGCCGGTGGTTGAGCGAGGCTTGGCGAGCGACACCACCGGTTATAATCGCATATAAACACCGCATCCCGGAGGGATGCCAGAGACGCAAACCATGGCTTTCTGGCATCCCTCCGGGATGCATTCGTTTTTTTATTCATTACCGGTGGTGTCGCTCGCCAAGCCTCGCTCAACCACCGGCTAATCTCTTTCAAGCCTCCGGCTTGAGGTGCCGCTGTCTCTCGCCAAGCCTCGTTGTGGCGTTGAAGCAAGCCTCCGATTTGAGTATTTGCTGAAAACAACAAGTAAAACATTTCAACAAAGCAGAGGTAACATCATTTTATTTCCTCTCCGCACTCCGGCATGGCGGAACCGAAAAACGGGTTCGCGAGCGCAGCCGCGGCCGCGGGCGCGGCGCGTTGCACCCAGCGTCCCGTGCCGAGCACCGGCGTCATCGGGCACTGGTAAATGCGCACGACGCCGCTGTGGTGCAGGTGCGCGGCTTTGGCGAGGTCGGCGACCGCCGTGCTGAAAATCTCATAGGAGGCGCGCGCGTCCCTGAGTGTCGGGCCGGGTTTCAGTCCGGCGGCGAATTGCGCGAGCGGGCCGCTTTTTGCGCTGGGCGTTTTTTCGATGTAACCGGCGAGCGCGGTTTGGATCGCGGGGATTTGTTTTTGGTATGCGACAAGATTGTCCGCCGCGAGCGCGGTGGCGGCATCCGCCGTGGCGAGCACGAGCGGCGTGAGCGCGGCGATGTCGGCGGATTGCGCGGCATGGGCCGCCGCCGGCCCGTGGTTTTGCGTGGCGCGGACATCCTGCCCGTGTGGTTGCGTGGCGCGGACATCCTGCCCGTGTGATTGCGTGGCATGGGCATCCTGTCCGTGTGATTGCGATTGTCCGTCTTCAAACACGGGCAGGCCGCCCGCGCCACCCGACCCTTGCGCGGCGCGCGCAAGCTGCGCCTGCCCGTCGATGAGGAGCGCGCCTTGCGTGACGACACGCTCGCCTTCGCGGAGACCGCTGATGACGGCGTAATCGGCGTCACCCGCCGGGCCGGGCGTGATGGCGCGCGGCTCGTAGGCGTTGTTGGTTTTGTCCACGTAGACCACCGGTTGCGTCTGCGTGAAAACGAGCGCGCTGCGGGGAACGAGAAGTTTGTCCGCAAGCGAAATATGCACGCGCCCGTATGCGGTCTGGCGGTGCAGGAAACGGCGCGCGGTGTTGTCGATGACAACGCGGACGCGCGCGGTGCGCGTCATCTCGTTGAGGTTGGGATCAATGAAGGCGATGGGCGCGGTGATGGTTTCGCCTTGTAGTGACGGCGTGGATACATCGACCGTCTGGCCGACGCGCAGCCAGGGCAGATCGGTTTCGTAGGCGTCGAAGACAAACCAGAGATGCGTGAAGTCGCCGATTTCGAAAAGGTGGGCGTTGGTCTGCACATACTGGCCTTCGTAAACGTTGCGCGTGATGACCGTGCCGGCGGCGGGCGCGCGAAGCGTGTAGGTGGCGGAGGGTTGCTGCGATTTTTCGAGCGCCGCGATGTCCGCGGGTTCGATGCCGAGGAGCATGAGGCGTTCGCGCGCCTCGGAGCGGTCGGCCTCGGCAAAGACGTCGCCGGCGCGGACGCGTTCGAGATACTGGCGTTGCGCGGTGAGCATGTCGGGGCTGTAAAGCGTGGCGAGCGGCGCGCCGGCCTCGACGGTGGCGCCGATGGTGTTGATGAAAAGTTTTTCGATGCGGCCCGGCACGCGTGCGCTGAGAACGCGGTGCAGCGTCTCGTCGTCGTCGAGCACTCCGGTGACGCGCAGCGTGCGCGTGAGCGTGCCGCGTGTGACCGGGGAGGTTTCGACCCCGATGACCGCGGCGGTGGCGGGTTGCAGGGTGATGAGGCCGGAGTCGCCTGTGTCGAAACCGGCGTCGCCTTCGTAAACGGGCACGAGGTCCATGCCGCAGATGGTGCATTTGCCGGGCCTGGCGGATTTGATCCACGGGTGCATCGGCGACTGGTAGAATTTTATTTTGCGCCCGCCGGTTTCGGGGCCGCCGGTTTCGGTGCCAGCGGTTTCGGTGCCGGCGGTGGATGCGCGCGGCGCCGTTTTGCGCGCAATAAAATACCCCGCGCCGCCGGCGACGAGGGCGGTGAGGAGAATGAGTGTGGCGGTTTTGAAAGGGGCGGACATGCGGTGGAAATAGGCGGACATGCGGTGGAAATGATACGGTGAAAAAATAATACGGCAAAAGGGATCATATGGCGGCGCGGCGCGGTGATGCGATGCGCGGCGATGCGGTGCGTTCTAACGGCGGTGGCGCGGAGCTTCGCCCTCCATTCTTATTCACTGATGTTACGCGGCTCGCGGGGCCGGCCTTGTGTCAGGCCGCACGTAGCGCAGGCTGCCAAGCCTGCTTTGCGTGCCGCACGCCGCCAAGGGTTCGTTTTTTTCCGAACCGGGCGAGGCTTTGCCTCGTCGGCAGGCTTGGCAGCCTGCGCTACGTGCGTGCCGCGTAACATCAGTTATTCGGCGTCGAGTCTGGCGAGATATTTGGCGGGGTTTTCCACGAAGGATTTCACGCACATTTCGCAGCAGAGCAGAATGGTGCGGTCCGGTTTGCCGGCTTCCTTGTGGGTGTATGCGCGGGGTTCGCCCATGCTGCCGAGTTTTTCGCCGGACACGGGACACGTTTTTGCCCCGGCATCGGCGAAGGCGGTTTTTTTCGCGGCGGCGTCGTGCTTCGGGCAATCGGCGGCGGTTTTGTCGCAGGCGTTGTCCTTTTTGGCGGCGCAACAGGCGGCGGCGGTTTTGTCGTGGGAGGCTTGTTTGGCGACGTCGTTTTTCAGGGGACACGAGGCGGGCTGGTCGGCGGCGGAAAGCGTGAGCGCGGAACCGGCCGCGAGGGCGGCGAGGAACGCCGTGAGCGTGAGTGTGCGCGTGCGTATGCGTGTGGGTGTGCGTGTGCGTGTTTTCATGCGGATGATTGATATGAGTTCACCCACATTACACCGGCCGCGAGAAAAACCCTCGGGGTTTTTTTGAGGAAAAAATCGCGCAAAAAAAATCGCGGCAAAGTTGAGGGTTTGTCCGGGGGGCGGTGTATGGTAGGCGTAATCACGGGCATTTTTTATGGACACCAATGACAACAACGACCGGCGGCTGCGCACACTGCTTCGCGAACATGTGACGGCGGACGCGCGCGCGACGCCGGGCTTCCGCGCGGCGGTGTGGCGGCGCATCGACGCGCGGCGCGGCGCGGCGGCATCGTGGCCGGCGTGGCTGCGCGCGCATGTGCTCGGCATCGCGGCTTGCACGACGGCGTGCGTCACGTTCGCGGTGATTTCCGCGGGGATTCTGGCAAACAGCCAGTCGAGGCGGGAGCGGGAGGCGCTGATTCAACGCTACATCACGAGCATTGATCCGATGCGGAAAACCCCCGGCGCCGGACATCACCATCATCCGGAGGATCACCGATGAAATATCGCTGGCTCAGCGGACTTTTGATTGCGTTCGTGGCGATGGCGACGGGGGCCATCGCCTATCAATTCATGCGGCCCGCCGCGGCGTGCGATTGCGCGACGGGCGGTGATGGCGACGACCTGGCGTGGATACGGCGCGAGTTTGAACTGACGCCCGCGCAACTGCGGCAAATCGAGACGGTGCATGGCGCGTATCAATCGGTGTGCCAGGGACACTGCGACGCGATTGCCGGGGCGCGCGCGGATTTCGCGAAAGCGCGCGCGCAAAACCGTCCGCCGGACGAAATCGCCGCGATCCATGCGCAACTCGAAAAACTGGACGAGGTGTGCAAGGCCGGCACGACGGCCTATGTGGAAAAAATCGCCGGGATAATCGGCGGCGGGGAGGGCGGGCGTTATCTTGCGATCGTGCTTCCGCGCGTGGCGTGTTTTGATCACTCGGCGGCGGCGACGCCCGGTTTGCGCGACACGTCAAAAGCGCAGAGTTGTTCATCGCATGAATGAGCCGCCGGATACTGACACGGCGGAAAAAGCCGGCGGCGATCCGGGCGACGAAGCGTTGATGGAAACGTTGCAACGCGGCGACGAACGCGCGCTGGACGAATTGATGCGCCGGTGGGAAACCGGCGTGAAGGCGTTTCTGCTGCGCCTCGGCGTGCCGGCGTCCGACGTCGGGGACGTGGCGCAGGAAACGTTTATCCGCATTTTTGAAAAACGCGCGTCGTATCGCGCCGGCGCGGCGTTCAAGCCGTGGATACTCACCATCGCGGGCAACCTCGGGCGCAACCGCCTGCGCTGGCGCCGGCGGCGTCGCGAAGAAAGCCTCGATGCGGCGGACGATGAACGGATGGCGGATGCGAACAGAGGCGAGGAGGAAAACACCGGCGCGCTCGTGCGCGCGGCCGTGAACGAATTGCCGGACAAATTGCGAAGCGCCGTCGTGTGCGTGGAGCTGGAGGAGCTGAGTTACAACGAAGCCGCGCAGGTCGCGGGATGCACGCCAAAGGCAATCGAAACGCGCCTGTATCGCGCGCGGGAATTGCTGCGGCAAAAGCTGA
>JAISGL010000425.1 GCA_031263125.1 Opitutaceae bacterium
TGCGTAGGGCCTGACCTTGTGTCAGGCCGCGTTCGCGTGGGAGGCCACACAGGTAATTCGCGGCCTGACACAAGGTCAGGCCCTACAAAACCCTGCCGGTCGCGTAACATCAGTTATCAATTATGTTTTCGCTTCGGAGCCGTCATCAGCCGGCAATCCCAACGCCGTCCACCACAACTCCCACTGCCGCCCAGGCGACAATGCCGGCGGTTGCGCGTTATTCTCTTCCGGCAATTCCCACAAATGCGTAAGCCGCGGACGCCGCCGGCCTTTGTTCCCCATGCCGAAACGCTGCGGCGCATTTATGGCCGCGGCATCGCGATCCGCCCGCGCCGAATCGGCGAACAACACGTGAACGTCCGGAAATCCCCCGCGCAACGCGCGCAAAACCCCGCGACGCTCCGACGCGCGCGCCGGCAGCTCCACGATTTTGTCCGCCGCAAAGTCAGCCGCAAAAAGTCCGCCCGAGCGGCGCGCGACATCGCCCTCCCTTTCGACAAGCAGCGTGATCTCCGCATCCGGACGCGCCACCCGCAACCGGCGGAGCAACGGCGCCGCCGCGCGCGCGCCGTCAGCCGTTTCCGGCATCGTGATAAAATAGCGCGTCCGGCGGGGCATCGTCTCGCGGGTCAGGCCGCGCAAGGCAAGATCAGCGTCAAGCAAATCGCGCTTCGCCCCGAGCCGCATGCGCTGCCACGAACCATCCTGCGTGTGCCAGCGCCTGTGACTCCAAAGCCACGAGGCGCAAAGCTCCGCGTCCGAGGCGAGCAGTTTTTCGAGCCAGCGATTCATGGCAAGCGTCACGCCGCCCGCCGTGCCGTCCGACTCGATCCTCTCCGCCTCATAACGCACCCGCCAGAACCCCGTCCGCCTCGCATAAAACACATGCACAAGCGCCCCGAATTTCTCCGCGAGCATCCCGGGCAGCTCCGTCGTCGAGCACACGCGATCCATGAAAAGCGAAAGCGCGCCCTGTGTCCCCGCGTTCTGGTCGAACAAAATGCTGACAATCCCGCCGCGCCGCAAAATGCGAAACGCATCCTGCAACCCCGTCCTTCGTGACAGCAAACGCATCCCGTGCCGCTCACGCGTTGTCCTCACCCACGCGTTAAGCGCCGGGTTGTCCAAGGGACGGAAAATCACGCCCGTCTCCACCAGTTCACGGCAAAACGTGCCCAGCCACGTGAGACTCTCCCAATACGCGAGATGCACCGTGCCGAGGATCAGCGGACGCCCGCTTGAGACATGTTCGCGCAACGCCGCCCCGATTTCCGGGGCAACCCCGACCATTTTCCGAATGCGCGCATCGGACAAAAAAGGCGATGCCAGCGACAGCATGCCCGTCTCGACCAGGCGGACGCAACTGGCTCTCGCGATACGCATCCGCCACGCATGAGACCTGTCAGGAAACGCGTGATGAAGGTTTGAAAACACAATCCGCCGCCGTCTGGGAATCAGCAAAATCAGCCGCCCAAACGTCAGCGCAATCAAACGCAGCACAAACCCCGGCGCATGCGCCAGCATCCAACCAAGTATCTGAAGTGAAAACGTAAGCATCTAAAATCGGGCGATGGAAAAAAACCATCGTGATGAATCACACATAAGCGGTCCGCGCATTTAAAGCGTATTTTCCCATGTCTGTGACACGGGCTTTCAGCCCGTGATTCTGCGTAGCACGAGCGCCCCGCACCTGAACGACGCCGAAGCCGCTCCCCATGCCCAGCCCCGACGCGGGCGGGACGCCCGCGTCGGGGCTGGCATGGGGGGGCGGCGGCGCTTCGCGCCGTCCACGGGCAAGATGCCCGTGCTACTCGATCCGGCGGCTTCGCCGCCATCGGGCGGGACGCCCGCGTTCCGGGAGTAGCGCGGGCGTCCCGTCCGCGTCGGAGACGGCATGAAGGCGGTGTTTCGCGCTGTCCACGGGCAAGATGCCCGTACTATGCGAGGCGCGGCTTCGCCTCGTCGGCAGGCTTGGCAGCCTGCGCTACGTACGCGCTGCGTAACTGCGCGCCGTGTAGCATCAGTTAGTAACTGATATTACGCAACTAATGAATTTTATAGGACTTGGCCTTGTGTCAGGCCGCGTACGCGTGAATCAGTCAAATAAGTCAAATAAAAACAGGGACAGACTCTACTTGACCCTCTACTCGACCCTACTCGACCGCGACCCTACTTGACCGTACCACCTGCTCTACTTGCCATACGCTGCCGGGTGCCGGGGGTTTGTTTTTTTGCGAACTGGGCGAGGCGAGGCTTCGTCCCGTCAGCAGGCTTGGCGGCCTGCGCTGCGTACGCGCCGCGTGACATCAGTTACCTCAGCAGCAGATTCAGGCCGGCGAGGGCGCCGAGCGCGAGCGCGATGTTTTCGAAAACCTTCTGGTTTATTTTGCCGAGTATCCACCATCCCAATGCGGCGCCGGCCAGCACCGCCGGGATGAGCATCGCATTAAACTTGAGCGAATCGAAATTGATCAGGCCAAGCGACACCATGAACGGTACTTTGAACCAGTTCAGGATCATGAAGAATATGGCGCTCGTGCCGACGAATTCCATTTTTGGCAGCCGCATCGTCAGGAAATAAATCACGGCGAGCGGGCCGGCGGCGTTGGCGATGAGCGTGGTAAAGCCCGCGAGCACGCCGATCATCGGCGCAAACCAGAAGGGCAGGGCCGGCTCTTCGGTGACGCCCGCCGCGGCGCGCCGGGACGCGCGCCAGCGCCGCCAGACGTGCATCACCGTGAGCGCGACAACAATCGCGCCGGTGAGCACGCGCGCCTGCGTGTCGTCGATGCGCCCCATCGCGAGCCAGCCGCAAAACACCCCGAGCGCGGCCCACGGGAATAGTTTTCGGAAATACATCCACCGCATGTGCCGCCGGTAGGCGATGACCGCGATGGCGTCGCCGGCGATGAGCAGCGGCAGCACGATTCCCGACGCCTGTTTTGTGCCCGGCAGCACGCTCGCAAAAATCGCGACAAACAAAATGCCCATGCCGGTGATTCCGGTTTTGGAAACACCGACGAGGAGCGCGGCGGAAAAGACCGCGACCCATTGCCAGGCATCGAGGGTCATGAGTGCGCCGGCCCAGGGGTTACGCCATCGAGAATGTCTCGGGGTCCGGCCCGATGCGTCCGGCGGCTCCGCGGTCGAGGCTGGCAATCGCGGCCATGTCATCGGCGTCGAGGCGGAAGCCGGTCAGCGCGAGGTTTTCCCGGATGCGGGAGTGTGTCACCGATTTTGGAATCGCGACAAGCCCGAGTTCGACATGCCAGCGCAATATGATTTGCGCCACCGTGCGCCCGTGTTTTTGCGCGATGCGCAGGAGCGTCGCGTCCTGAAACAGCGTGCCCTGCCCGAGCGGACTCCACGATTCGGTGACGATGCCGTGCTTCGCGTGAAACGCGCGCAACCCGGCCTGCGGAAAATGCGGGTGCAGTTCGATCTGGTTCACCGCGGGGATGACGCCGGTTTCGTCGATCAGGCGCCGCAGGTGGCCGGTGTTGAAATTGGAAACGCCGATGGACTTCGCCTTGCCCTCGTCGCGCAGGCGGATGAGCGCGCGCCAGGTGTCCAGATAGCGGTCGCGCATCGGCAGGGGCCAGTGGATGAGATACAGGTCGACGTGCGCGAGTCCGAGCCGTTTGAGGCTGGCGTCCATGGCCTTGAGCGCGCCGTCGAAACCGTGGTCGGCATTCCAGAGTTTTGTGGTGACGTAAATCCGGTCGCGCGGGATGTGCGTTTTGCGCAACGCCTCGCCGGCGCCCGTTTCGTTTTGATAAGCGGCGGCGGTGTCGATTGAGCGATAGCCGGCGTCGAGCGCGGTGGCGATGACGTCCGGCGCCTGCGCGTTTGGCACCTGCCACATCCCGAGGCCGAGTTGGGGGATGCCGTGATTGTCGTTGAGAAGGATGGTTGGTATGGCGGTCATACGAAGGACGCTATGCCGGTTTTCCAGATAAACAAAAGGCAAAGTTAAAAAAATCCCAATGGACAAATCCCAATGACCAAAATCCAAATCCCAAATTTCAAACGCCAAAATCCAATGACCAAATCCCAAACGCCAAAATCCAAATGCCAAACGTCAAACGCCAAACCCTGACGCTGGAAACGCGCGGCGGATTGTTCACTGATGTTACGCATCCGGCTGATTCCGTAGGGCCTGACCTTGTGTCAGGCCGCGCACGTGTGGGAGGCCACAATGGTAATTCGCGGCCTGACACAAGGTCAGGCCCTACGAAATTTGCCGGCTGCGTAACATCAGTTGTTCATTTGGATTTGGCGTTTGGCCATTTGGCGTTTGGCCATTTGGATTTTGGCGTTTGGATTTTGTCCATTGGGATTTGCCCGCGCGTTTTGCGCACGGGCTGTATTGTCGCCCCTTTGGACTACACGCCGAAAGCCCTTTTGCCTCGCGAATGAAACGGATGCGTTGAAAATCCATATCAACAAAAACACCTCCGGCTTCCCGGGTTTGACCCACAACCCAACCCTCCGCTTCACCTTCTATGCAACACAACATGCACATCAACATTGCAGGCATCGCGACGCTCGCCATCGCGCTTGCCGCATCGCCCGCCACGCTCAACACCACGCTCGCCGCCGCGCCCACGCCGGTGGAGCCGACCTCCGTCTTCGACCTCACCGGCTTCGCCGCCGGCACCGTTGGCGGCGGTGTCATCAACGAGACCGATCCCGCCTATCGCAAAGTCTACACGGCGCTCGAGTTCATCACCGCCATCCGCGATGCCAACAGCACCCCGAAGGGTGTGACCACGCCAAAAGTGATCGAGATCATGAACGACCTCAATCTCGGCTGGAACGAAATCGGCGCGGAAGCGCAAGGTCTCTCCAGCAATCCTGCCCGCACTCATGCCCTGCCCAAGATTCACCCCGTGCTCAAAACCACCGGCGTCACCCTCCTCGACATCAAACCCAAGGCTGGCGGCCTCACAATTTTCTCAGCCAACGGTGCCACGATCAAACACGTCACCTTCAACATCAAATCCACAAACGACATCATCATCCGCAACCTCAAGTTCGACGAAATGTGGGAGTGGGACGAATCCACCAAGGGCGATTACGATTCCAACGACTGGGATTTCATCACCCTCGGCAACGGCGGCGCGGCGACCAAAATCTGGATCGACCACTGCACCTTCACCAAATCCTACGACGGCATCACCGACATGAAGGCCAAGGCCTCCGGCGTCACCTACTCGTGGTGCCGCATCACCGGCGCGGAAGCCCCGGCCGACCCCGACAGCTTTGTCGGCCAACAACTCCAATACCTTGAGGACAACAAAGCCTCCAACACCTTCTACAGAACACTCCGCGACACCGCCGGCTTCACCAAGGACCAAATCGCCACCATCATCCAGGGACAGAAAAAAGGCATTCTCATGGGCGCGAACGACCTCAAGGCCGAGAACGCCGCGCTCACCGCCACCTTCCACCACCTCCTGATGGAAAACCTCTGGGACCGCGCTATCCCGCGCCTGCGCGGCGGCAACGTCCACGTCTACAACGCCATCCTCGACGACACCGGCGCCCTCGCCGCCAAACGCCTCCGCGACTCCGTCATCAACGCCCTCCCCGCCGCCAGCCAGACCGCCGTCAACAAATTCAAATTCCAGCCCCCGCTCAACGGCTGCATCTCCACCGAGGACGGCGCCATTCTCCTCGAAAAATCCGTTTACATCGACTGCCTCACGCCGCTTCGCAACAACCAGACCGACGTCAACAACCCCGCCTACACCGGCAAAATCCTCGGCCTCGACGTCATCTACAAAATGGACGGCGTGGAAATCCGCGGCAACAGCACCGACACCGGCAACCCCCTCGGCCCCAAACAGGCCCCCGTCAAGGAATTTGCCTGGGGCGACGCCATCGGCGGCCAGCTCCCCTACGCGGTCGGCGACATGGACGACCCCTCGCTCCTCGAAGACATCCTGCGGACCTCCGCCGGCGCGGGCGCCATCACATGGAACGACGGCGACAAAACCAACTGGCTCAAGACCACCTATCCCGCCGCGCCCTCCACGCCCGTGGCGCCCGTCATCGTTGTCCAGCCGAAAACGCAATCCGTCATCGACGGCGCCACCATCACGCTCACCGTCGCCGCCAGCGGCAGCCCCGTGCTCCACTATCAATGGTACAAGGACGCCACCATCGCGGTCGGCGCCGACAGCGGCACGCTCACTCTCGCCAACATCTCCGCCGCCGACGCCGGCTCGTATCACTGCGTCGTTTCCAACAACATCGCGCCCGACGCCACCAGCGCCGCCGCCGTGATCAGCCTCGCGCCCGCGCCCGCGCCGCCCGTCGCCGCCGACGCCACTGCGATCACCGCCACCGGTTTCACCGCCAACTGGGCCGCCTCGGACAACGCCACCGGTTACAGCATCGACATTTCGCCCGACCCCGC
>JAISGL010000428.1 GCA_031263125.1 Opitutaceae bacterium
AGGGCGGCGAGGCCGGTTTCGCAGGAATAGTGGTCGGTGTCGCCGCGGACGAGCGTGACCATTTTGCCGGTCTCGGCTTCGAGGACGGCGGCTTTGACGGCGGCCTGGCCCACGAGGTGGGCTTCGTCGGCGTCGGCTTTGGAGCCGCCAATGACGGCGGCGCGCTGGGTCATGCCGAGTTTGACGGTGCGGCACTTGATGATCGGGAAATTTTGCTCGACGAGGCTTCTGAGGTAATCGGCGGCGCCGCCGAGCTGGGCGTGGCCGAAGGCGTCGGTTTTGTCATCGGCGGAAACGTAGTTGCCATCGGCATCGATGAGTCCTTCGCCCACGATGATCATGCAGTATTTTTCGCGTTTGAGGATGCGCTGGACGTCGGCGACGAATTTCTCGGTCGAGAACGCGACTTCGGGCAGGTAGATGAGGTGCGGGGGATCGTGGGGCTGGTCGCGGCGTTTCGCGAGCGCGGCGCCGGCGGCGATCCAGCCCGCGTTGCGGCCCATGACTTCGATGATTTGCACGAGGTCGTGCTGGCCCATCGCCTCGTTGTCGCAGGCGACTTCGCGGACCGTGGCGCAGATGTGCTTGATGACGGAGCCGTAGCCGGGGCAGTGGTCCGTGACGGGGAGGTCGTTGTCGATGGTTTTCGGAATGCCGATGACGCGCAGGTCGTAGTTTTGCTGCGCGGCGAGCTTGGAGATTTTGTCGGCGGTGTCCTGCGAGTCGTTGCCGCCGGCGTAGAAGAAATAGCGGATGTTGTGCGCCTTGAAAACTTCGAGGACGCGTTCAAAATCCTGCTGTTTTTTGAGTTTGTAGCGGCAGGCGCCGAGCGCGGCGCCGGGTGTGTGGCGGAGGCCGCGGATGGTTTGCTGCGACTCGGAGGCGAGGTCGATGAAGTCTTCGTTGAGGATGCCGAGGACTCCGTTGAGAGTGCCGTAGATTTCCTCGATGCACTCGTGGTTAAGCGCTTCGGAGACGACTCCGGCGACGCTGGCGTTGATGACGGCGGTGGGGCCTCCTGACTGACCCACCAAGACATTTCCTACGAGTTCGGCCATGGTATTATGCGATGTGATTTGATTGTTTGAGTTTTGAAGAAATTGAGAAGGGGAAAGAGAAACGAGTGCGGTCGGCGGGTGGCAAATCAAATTTCCTGCATGCCGCAAAAGATCGGCGCCCTGCCGGGCGTCTTTTGCTTTTGCGGGCGCGGTTAAAGGTTCAACGTGATGCCAGACGAACGTGCGCGATTGGGAGCGGCTGTCTGGCAGACAGACGGTCACGCGCCTGGTGGCAGTCGCCGGATGAGGCGCTGTCGCGCACGCGCACGCGCACATGCACACGCCCACACATACACGCCCACACATACACGCACACACATACACGCACACGCGCACACGCACGCGCTCTTGCTTTGTTGCCCTTGCTTTTGCTGCAACGTTGTCTCCGTTCGTTTCAGGCAAAGGCGCTGACTCAACCAATGCAGACTGGTTTTGAGGCCGAAGGCCGGCATTTCGCCAGTTCGCGCTGCAAAAAACGTCTCAACTTGAGTGCAAATTGGAATCAGAGGCCGAGCAGGCTGCCGTTTTCCTTGAGCCAGCGTTCGGCGTCGCGCCAGCCGGGGCAGACTTCGCCGACGCGCGCCCAAAAACGGGGGGAGTGGTTCATCTCCTTCAGGTGCATCAGCTCATGGTAAATGATGTAGTCGCGCACGCTGCCGGGGGTTTGCACGAGCCGCCAGTTCAGCGAAATCACGCCCGACGACGAGCAGGAACCCCAGCGTGTGCGCTGGTTGCGCACGGCGACTTCGCGCACGGGGACGCGGGTCTCGCAGGCAAGCTGCCAGGCGCGCGCGGGCAGCTCCACGCGGGCGCGCCGCTGGAAATGCGCCTCCAGCGTCGCGCGCAAATCGCCGTCCAGCCGCGCCACGCGGAAACACTCCGCGCCGAGCAGCACGGCGGGCCGGTCCGCGGGTGCGTCGCCGGCGCGCTCGATCACGCACAGCGCTCCGCGCCAGAGGACGTGGGCGCCGAGCGTCCAGATTTCCGCGCCGCGCGGACGCCGTCGCTGGCGCGCCCGCGCGCGTCGGAGCCAGTCGAGGTGCTCGTTGACGAAGCGCCGGGCCTCGCGTTCGCTGCCGCGCGCGGGGATGGTGGCGACCGCGACGCCGTCGCGCCGGAGCGTGAGCCGGTAGTTGCGCGCGCGGTGGCTGCGTTCAAAGAGGATGCGCGTCGCGTCGTCGTCCCCGGTCGTGTCCGGCGGGGTGGGGGAGAGCACGAGCGGCGGCGGTTGCGCGGGCAGCGGCGGTTGCGATTGGCGCGCGGGTGGCGGTGGTGGGTGCGATTGGTGTGCGGGTGGTGGTGGCGGTGGCGATTGGCGCGCGGGTGGCGGTGGGGATTGCGATTGATGTGTGGGTGGCGGTGGCGGCGACGATTGGCGCGGAAGGGGAGGCGGCGGCGATGGGTGCGCGGGTGATGGGAGGTGCGATTGGCGCGGGGGCGGCGCAGGCGGCGATGGATGGGCTGTCATGTCCGGCGGCGCGGGATGCGACGACGGAGGGGCTTTGTGCACGCCGTGTTGCGGCGCGAGCAAATCAAAGAGCGTGAGCTGGACTTCGTTGTTCACGTTGGTGGAGGTGGATAACAAATCCGCCGGCGCAAAGTCAAGGGGGCGGCAATGAAGGGCCGGCAATGAAGGGCAGTGAAAGGGGGTGCGAATGAATATGGTGGGAGTCGTGGCAAACGATGCGGAGGAGCCGCGAAGCGGTTCAATGTAAATAACTGATGTTACGCGGCACGTAGGGCCTGACCTTGTGTCAGGCCGCGAATTATCAATGTGGCCTCCCACGCGGGCGCGGCCTGACACAAGGTCAGGCCCTACGAAATCAGCCGTTCGCGTAACATCAGTTAGTTAACTGGTTCTTCGATGTTTTCAATGCAAGGAACCGTGAACGGGCAGGTAGGATGCACATTTGCATAAAAACGTTTGCGCAAAAACACATTGCGGGGGGCGGGTGGTCCGGCTCACGGTTGCGGGCGCATGCCACAACATTTTGCCGTCATCATCGCCGGGGGAAAGGGTGAGCGTTTCTGGCCGCAGAGTCGCGAGCGCCGCCCGAAACATCTGCTCCCCATCGTCGGGAAAAAACCGATGCTCGCCCGGACGCTCGACCGCATCCGCCCGGTCGTGCCCGCGAAAAATACCTTTGTCATCACCAGCGCCGCGCAGGAAAAGGCCGTGCGCCAGGTGTGTCCGAAATTGCCTGGGGCAAACATCATCGCCGAGCCGTTCGGACGCGACACCGCGCCCGCCGTCGCACTCGCCGCCGCGCTCGTCGGCGCGCGTGATCCGCGGGGCGTCTTCGCCATGCTGCCCGCCGACCACGTGATTCCCGACGCAAAGGCGTACCGGCGCGACTTGCGCGCGGCGTTTGCCGCGGCGTCCGCCGGGCCGGTCATGGTGACAATCGGCATCAAGCCGACGCACCCGGAAACCGGTTTCGGCTACATCCACATGGGCGGGGCGTGGAGGGAGTTCGACGGCGCGAAGTTCGCGCGGGTGAAACAATTCAAGGAAAAGCCCGCGCTTGATCTCGCGCGGCACTACGTCGCGTCCGGCGAATATGCGTGGAACGCGGGCATGTTTGTGTGGAGCGTCCCCGTGGTTCAAACGGCGTTTGAAAAACACGCGCCCGCATACGCCGCCGCTTTCGAGCCGGTCCGCAAGGCGCTCGCGAAACGCAAGCCCGTCGGCGTGGCGCTGAAAAAGATTTATCCGAAACTCGACAGGCTCTCGGTCGATTACGCGCTGCTCGAAAAAGCGGACAACGTCGTCGTGCTGCCGGCATCGTTCAAATGGGATGACGTTGGCTCGTGGCCCGCCGTGCAGGGGCATTGCGCACTCGACGCGGACGGCAACGCCCTGCGCGGCGACGCGCTCGTCGTGCAGGGGCGCGGCAACATCGTCTTCTCCGAAGGCGGGCATCTGACCGCCGTGCTTGGACTGGACGACGTGGTCGTCGTTCACACAAAGGACGCAACGCTCGTCGTGCCGAAATCGAAGGCGCAGGAAATCAAAAAAGTGATCGCAAAAATCGGCGCGCTGAAAAACGGCAAAAAGTGGTTGTGAGGCAAAGAGCGTGAAGCAAAGAGCGTAAAACAAAGAACGTTAAACAAGGCGCGTGGGTTTGCAGACCCACGCGCCGTTCCACTGGGAGCGCCGGCATCTTGCCGCTGGCACCTTGCCGCCGGCATCTTGTCAACGGCAGCATTCGATATCGCAGCATTCAATATCGGGCATTGTGAATTTTGCGCGGCTCCGGGGCGCATCTCAAAAATCGGACAAGCAAAACGCCGCGGCACGGACATCTTGCCCGCATCGAAGCCGGCATGGAGGCGGCGCTTCGCGCCGTCCACGGGCTGGAAGCCCGTGCTACGTCAATCCGGCGGCTTCGCCGTCCACGGGCAAGATGCCCGTGCTACCTGGAATTGGCGGCTTGGTCCGTCCAGTTTTTGAGATGCGCCTGCGGCTCTGTGGAGTCACGCTCCTGACTTGCCGCGCCGCACTCGCGCCGCTTTTTTGAGCCACCTACATTCACATGCGCGCACTCGGCATAGACTACGGCGAAAGACGGATCGGACTAAGCTACGGCGATGAGATCGGCGTGGCCACGCCCCTGCCCGCGCTCACCGACGCCGATTCCGAAAAACGCCGGGCCGCGCTCGCCGCCATCGTGAAACAACGCCGCATCACGGACATCGTCCTCGGCTGGCCGCTCAACATGGATGACTCCGAGGGCTTCAAGGCGGGGGAAGTCGAAAAGTTCGCGAGAAAACTGGAGAGCGAATTTGGATTGCCGATCCACCTGGTTGACGAACGTCTCACGTCGTATGAAGCCGAGTCGTCGATTCCGAAAGCAAAACGCCGCGACGTGCGCGCGAGCGGCCTGATCGATTCGCGCGCGGCGACGATTATTTTGCAGGATTTTTTGGAGCGGAACTTGAAGTTGCCGTCACCCGAAGGGTTTCAGGCCGAAGCGGAGGATGAGACGTGAAACCGCCGAAACCGCCGCCGCTCCCTGCCGTGCGCGTGCTCCCTGCCGTGCGAGTATTCCCTGCCGCACGCGTAATTTCTGCCCTTCCTGTCGCACCCATGCTCCCTGCCGCACCCATGCTCCCTGCCGCACACGTGCTCCCTGCCGCACACATGCTCCCTGCCGCACGCGTGCTTCGCTGGAAATGCCTCTGCGCGTACGACGGCGCTTCGTTTGAAGGCTGGCAGTCGCAACGCGGCGGGCGCGCCATCCAGGACATCATCGAGGCGCGCCTTCGCGAAATTTTCGGGGAGCCAGTCCGCATTCATGCCAGCGGACGCACCGACGCCGGCGTGCACGCACGCGGACAGGTTTTTCATTTCGACGCCGCCTGGCGCCACGGCCCCGAAAAACTCCGCGCCGCCCTGCGCGGCGGATTGCCGCCGCAAATCCAGATCAAGTCCGCGCGCGCCGTGAAGGCGGATTTCCATTCGCGTTTTTCCGCGAAGGGAAAACTTTATCTTTATTATCTTTATCTCGGCGATGCCGACCCGTTCACGCGACCCTATGCGTGGGCGCTTGAACGTCCGCGGCCGCCCGACCTCGACGCCATGAAAGCAGGCGCGGCGATTCTTCGCGGCAAACATGACTTTCGCGCGTTTTCCGCGCTGAACGGTCCGCCGAGGGAAGACACGGTGCGCGATTTGCGGCGGCTCGAAATCACCCGCAAAGGCCCGCGCGTGCGCATCGCCGCCGAGGCGGACGGGTTCATGTATAAAATGGTCCGCGGCCTCGTGGGCGCGCTCGTCGCGACCGGCGAAGGCAAGCTCACGCCCGGTGGATTGCGCGAGCTGCTGGAAACCGGAAAACGCACGACGCTCGTGCAGACCGCGCCGCCGCAGGGGCTTTTTCTGGAAAAAGTGTTTTATTGACTGATGTTGCG
>JAISGL010000470.1 GCA_031263125.1 Opitutaceae bacterium
CTCCTCGCGCCCAATGCCGACGGCGGCTCCGCGCAGCTCGACGTGCGGATGCACCACGGCAAAAAACGCGAAATCCGCCTCCTGTTTTCCACGCTCGGTTTCGACGTGAAACGGCTCAAGCGCTACCAAATCGGAGCCTTTTCGCTGAAAGGCATCCCCGTGCGCGCCGTCAGGCCGCTCACGCCGCGCGATATCGCCAGACTTTTCCAGACACCGCGTCCGCCCGCGCAAAAAGCGAAAGACAAAAAACAAAAACAAGGCCGGGAACGGAGTCTGGGCTTGGGCCGGGAACAGGGCTGAAAATCACCTCTCTATTATTCACATACACACATTCGCACACTCACACATTTTCACATTCACACACTCGCACATTCACACACTCACATCATGAAACACATCACGCGCCTCATCACCCTCCTCGCGTTTTGCGCGGCCCCGCTCGTCGCGCTGCGTGCCGCGCCGCTCGCAAGCGAAACGCCCGTTTACGCCAGTCCTGATTTTGCCGCCCCTGTTCTTGTCACCCTCGGCGCCGGCGCCGAACCCGAACCCGCGACAGCCGCCTCCGCTGTCGCCCTGCCCGAAGGCTGGCAGGCGATTGCGATCACCGCCGCCACCGACATCTGGGTGCGCGACAGCGACCTGAACAAGGAGCTTGACGTGAAACCCGGCTCGGCACTGCGCGCTGAACCCGGCAATGATGCGGCCACCGTTGGCACGATGGTCGCCGGCGACGTCACCGAGCTGCGCGGCATTCAGGGCAAATGGGTGCAGATGCACGTCGTCAAAAAAACGACCGGCTACATTAACATTAACGCCAAAACAACCGCGCCCGCCGACGCGCCGACACCCGCATCAACGCCTGCTTCTGCTGCTGCGTCCGCGTCAACACCAATGCCTGCGTCAACGTCAACGCCCGCGCCTGCGGCAATGCCCGCATCGGCGCCCGTGCCCGCGTCCGAACCCGCCACGGCCACCGTCGCGCCGGCTCCCCATGCGGCAACCCAAACCGCCGCGCCCGCCAGTCAGCAACCGCCTGCCGCGACGCAGCAAACCCCGCCCGCCCCCCCGCCCGACCCGATGGGTGGCGGGCGCACGTATGAAGCCAAGCCGGTTGACCCCGCCGCCGCCGCCATTCCCCGCATCTTCGAAGGCACCTTCGCCTCGACGCGCCGCGCTTTCATGCCGCGCCGCCCGTATGATTTTCAACTCACCGCTCCCGATGGCTCGCGCCTCGCCTATCTCGACTTGGGCAAGATCGTCGCCACCGAACAATTTGAAAATTACATCGGACGCACCGTGGTCATCAGCGGCATCCTGGCCGCCGTCCCCAACACGCAGGACGCCGTGATCAAAGCCGAAACCCTGCAAGCAAAGTGAAGACATTTTCGATTTTCGATTCTCGATTTTCGATTGCGCAAGCGTTCTTCGAAAATCAAACGGCGCGGCAGCGCCCAATCGAAAATCCAAAATCGAAAATCCAAAATCGAAAATCCAAAATCCAAAATTCCAAAATCCCATGCTCCTCATCGACGGCAACCAAATCGCGCAAAACATAATCGCTGAACTCAAAGCCGAAGTCTCCGCCGCCAGCGGACGCAAACCGTGCATCGCGCTCGTGCGCGTGGGCGACGACTCGGCCTCGATTTCCTACGTCCGCAAAAAGGAAAAAACATCCGCCGAAATCGGCATCACCAGCCGCGTGATCCTGCCACCCGTCACCATCTCGCAGGACGAAATCTTCGCGCTCATCGACCGGCTCAACGCCGACCCCGCCGTGGACGGCATCCTCGTGCAGTCGCCGCTGCCCAAACACATCAACGAAGTCGCCGTGTTCCGCCGCGTCGCGCCTGAAAAAGACGTCGACGGCTTCAACACCATCAACCTCGGCAAAGTCGCGCAGGAAGACCCGACCGGCTTCGTTGCCTGCACGCCCGCCGGCATCATGGAAATGCTCGCGCGCTCCGGCGTTGACCTGAAAGGCAGACACGTCGTCGTGCTCGGACGCTCGCTCATCGTCGGCAAACCCGTGGCGCTCCTCGCGCTCCAGAAAAAAGCCGGCGCGAACGGCACCGTGACCATCTGCCATTCGCAAACGGCGGATCTCCCCGCGATCACGCGCCAGGCCGACGTGCTCATCGCCGCGATTGGCCGCGCCGGATTCGTCACCGCCGGCATGGTCAAACACGGCGCCGTGGTGATCGACGTCGGCATCAACCGCGTGCCCGATCCCACGAAAAAAACCGGCTTCCGCCTGACCGGCGACGTCGACTTCGCGGCGGTCGCGCCGCTTTGCAGCCACATCACGCCCGTCCCCGGCGGCGTCGGCCCCATGACCGTCGCCATGCTCATGAGCAACACCGTGAAAGCGTGGAGACAACACAAGAACTGACGCGTGGGAAGCACGCGTGCCCTCATGGCCAACTCTCATAGCCAAACCCCATGCGCCGCTTCTTTTCCCCAGACATTCCCGAGTTAATGGACATCACGCGGCATGATGCCGCGGCGCTTGAGGCGGACCTCGACGACCTCGAAGACCTCAACGCCCGTTTCGGCGGCCACGAAATCGTGCGCCAGTTTCTCCCCCTCTGGCTGCGACCCTCGGCGGGCAAATGCCGCATCCTCGACCTCGCCACCGCCTCGGGCGACATCCCGCGCATGATTGCCGGCTGGGCGCGCGCAAAAAACATCCCCGTCGAAATCGACGCCGTCGACTTCAACCCCGCCACGCTCGCCATCGCCCGCAAACGCAGCGCGGCGTATCCGGAAATTAACTACATCGAGGCCGACATCCTCGCCCTCGCCCTCGCGCCGCCGTCCGGCCCCGCCACCCACGACATCGTGATCTGCTCGCAGGCCGTGCACCACTTCGGTGAGGAAGACGCGATCCGCGTGCTCAGATTTTGCCGCGAAGCCGCGCGCCGCGCCGTGCTTGTCGCCGACCTGCGCCGCGCCTGGCCGGGACGCCTCGCGATCTGGCTGCTCACGGCGACGGTCTACCGGCGCGCGATGATGAAACACGATTCGCGCCTCTCCGTGCGCCGCGCCTTCACGCCGGCGGAAATTTGCGGGCTGGCGCGCCGCGCCGGTTGGAGTCAGTTTGAACACCGCTGTTATTTTCCCGTGCGCCAGGCACTCTGGATGCACGACATCCCGGCAAAGCCGCAATCAGTCAGCGCATGAACTCCTCCGCCCACGAAAAAATCCTCGTTGTCGATGACCAGCCGGTCAACGTGCAGTTGCTCAAGTACAAACTCGAGCGCGAGGGTCTTGTGGTGGAGACCGCGTATTCCGGCGAGGAGGCGCTCGACTCCGTGGCGCGGGCGCACCCGGCGCTGATCCTGCTCGACGTGATGATGCCCGAAATGGACGGCATCGAAGTGTGCCGCCGCCTGCAATCCAACGAAAACACGCGCGTCATCCCGGTTATTTTTGTGACGGCGCGCGGCGCCCGCGAACACAAGATCGAGGGCCTTTCCGTCGGCGCGGTCGACTACATCACGAAGCCCGTCGATCTCGACGAAATGGTCGCGCGCGTGCGCACGCAGTTGCGCCTCGTGAGCATCAACCGCGAAATGGTCGACCTGCAAAAGCGCCTCGATGAATCGCGCCGCACGGCGATGATCGGCGCCGTCATGCAAGGCATCGCGCACAACCTCAACAACCTCCTCGCGGTCGTTCTCGGCTACGTTGACCTGATAAAACTCCAGTTCAACAAACCCGAAAACGTCAGAACCAACGCCAGCAACGTCGAGAAGGCGGTGAAGCGCATCGCCGACGTGATCAAGCAGCTCAACCGGCTCGTCGTGCAAACGCGCCCGCCGACCAGTCACGTCCCCCTGCAACGCCTCCTCGAAAACGGCGTCGCGCGTTACCAGGCCACTTTTCAAATCGACACCCCGGTCGAAATCGAGAACCCGCTCGGCAACCTGGAAGTCGAGGTACACGTGGAGTCGGCTGAGGATATTCTGAGCAAGCTGCTGATCAACGCGTGGGAAAGTTACGGCCTGCCCAAGACGCACACGCACGCGCACGCGTATGCGCACGCATACGCGCACACGCACGCGGCGTCCGACGGCGAGAGCGGCGGCCCGCGACCCATATCGATACGCACCAACGCGGCCAGGTCGCCGAATGGCGCCAATGCGTTTGCGATACACATAGAGGACCGCGGATGCGGCATCGCGCCGGGGATACGCGAGCACATGTTCGAGCCGTTTGTGAGCACGAAGCAGCACGTGGGCGTGGGCATGGGCCTGAGCATAGCGCGCCACATGCTGCGCACGTTTGGCGGCGACCTGGCCGTGACCGACCGCGAAGGCGGCGGCGTGACGGCGACCATCACCTGCCCCGTGGAGCAAAAAGCGACGGCTGACCCCAATGTGCGTTCAGGTTGAGACGAACCCGGACACGCCGATCTCCGGACCGGCATCGCCGCGCTCCCGGTGCGCGCGCGCGTTTTTTTGAAAACCCAGTCGCGTTTTTCCAGTCGCGTTTTTCAGGCTTGAATCCGTGTTATCCGTAATCCGTGGTTGAGCAAAATCTCAAATGTCCTCGCATGTTTCAAAAACTCAGCGGCGCGATGAAGCAGGCAATGGCAATCGCGAGCTTGTCATCGTGCTTCACGGGATCGGGGTCACGTATCGGTGGATGTCGCGCATCGCGGACGGGCTTGGGGCGGCGGGGTATCGCGCGGTCAATCGCACGTATCCGTCGCGCAAGCTGCCGCTCGAACAACTCGGCGCGGAGTGGCTGCCGCGACTGCTCCTCGAACAAGGCGCGGCGGACGCGCCTCGCGTGCATTTTGTCACGCACTCGATGGGCGGCATCATGGTGCGGCTATGGCTGCGCTCGTGCGGGGATTCCCTGGCGCCGAATCTCGGGCGCATCGTGATGATCACGCCGCCCAACCAGGGCAGCGAGGTGCCCGACCGGCTGCGCGGCTTCCCGCCTTTCCGCTGGTTCACCGGCGTCAACGGCGCACGCCTCGGCACGGGCGATGACTCGCTGCCGCGGCAGCTTTCGCTCGGCGCATTTCCGGAGGGCGTGGAGCTGGGCGTCATCGCGGGCAACCGCCCGTTCAATCCGCTTTTTGCCGCATGGATCGGCGCGGAGAGTGACGGCACGGTGAGCGTGGCGAGCACGCGCCTCGCCGGCATGAGCGATCACATCGTGATGCCGCACTCGCACACGGGGATTTTGTTGAGCCGCCGCGTCATCGCGCAGACGCTCCATTTTTTGCGCGAAGGAAAATTCGCGCGATGACGATGGGCGCGCATGACGGGACGGCGAAAGCATCGCCGGGGGTGAACAAAAGTGGTAGGAGAGAAGTGTCCCGATGTTCCGAAGGGACTGTTATCCGCCTGCTGCTTGGGAGCAACCCCTCGCCGACGCCGCTATGTTTAGCGCGCGACGCTTGATAACTGATGTTACGCGTTTTGGCAGGACGGTCCCGGCGAGACCGCCCTGCCAAAAATCTCCCTGCACTGCGTAATATTGATTATACACTGATGTTACGCGGACGACAGGATTTTGTAGTCAGGCCGCGCATGCGTAAGAGGCCGCACAGTAATTCGCGGCCTGACACAAGGTCAGGCCCTGCGTGCCGCGTAACATCAGTTATACATGCAAAATATGAATAGTTCCGAACGGTTGCCGCACATGCCCGGCAACCGTTCGGAAGGATATGATTTTATTTTTCAAAAGCAATCCCCTTTTTTATTTTGCGACTGATTAAACTGATATTACGCGACCGGCAGATTTTGCAGGGCCTGACCTTGTGTCAGGCTCAGGCCGCGAACGCGCAGGGGAGCACACAGGTAATCCGCGGCCTGACGCAAAGTCAGGTACTGCGTGTCGCGTGACATCAGTTGATAACTGATGTTACACAGCGCGGCTGCGCCGCAACCGAAGGTGGAAGGACGCCGGGCATTCTGGTAGAGTTTGAGGATGGAAATAAAAAACCAAACACCAAACAAAACACCCGGCGT
>JAISGL010000486.1 GCA_031263125.1 Opitutaceae bacterium
TCGGCGTGGGCGGCGATTTCGTTGAAGATGTCCTGCGCCGGGGTCGCCGGTTTCCAATTCCAGAGGCGGCTGGCTTTGGCGGAGTCGAGCACCATCCAGGGGATGTCGAAGGGGCGCGGGGCGGGGTCGGAGGCGATTTTGTGCGGGCCGAAGCGTCGGTCGCACCAGGCGGTGAGCTGGCGCAGCGACGTGGCGGAGGCCGCGCCTCCGCTGATGTTGAGGACGCGATCCCCGGCGGGCATGGCGGGCGCAGTGGGCGCGGCAAACTGCTTTTCGAGCAGCGGCACGAGGTCGCGCGGATGCAGGCAGTCACGCACTTGGTGGCCTTGTCCGTCGAAGCCGATGTAGCGCAGGGGCCGGCGACGCAGGTGGCTGTTGATCCAGTAGGCGAAGATGCCTTGGTCGGGGCGGCCGAACTGGCCGGCTCCGGCGAGGACGCCACAGCGGTTTATATATACGGGGAGGTTGAAGGTTTCGCCGTATTCGAGCGCGAGCGCCTCGGAGGCGAGTTTGGTGGCTCCGTAGAGCGAGATGGGGGCGAGTGTGGAGAAAGTTTCGGAGACTCCGGTTGCGGTTATTCCGGCGGGGAGCATGGCGTTGGTCGCGGGGCGGCAGGCGCCGTTGTGAGTTTCGACGGGGAGCGCGGCGAGCGGGGGGATGGAATAGACGCGGCTGGTGCTGAGGAGGATAAAGCCGGCTTTGTGTTGTTTGCAGTATTCGAGGAGGTTGATGGTGCCGGCGAGGTTGTGTCCGACGAGTTGGCGGGCGCTGGTTTTGCCGTCGATGCCGGCGAGGACGCTGGGGTTGGCGGCGGCGTCGATGACGAAATCCGCGGGTGGCAGCATGTCGATGTCGCTGGCGGCGCGCAGGTCGGCATGGACTGTCTTTATGCCCAGTGCTTTGAGTGCGGCGCGGTTGGTCTCGCTGCCGGGGCGGATGAAGTTGTCGAAGCCATGCACGGCGTGGCCGGACGCGGCAAGCTCGCGCGCGAGCGTGGAGCCGACGAAGCCGCAGATGCCGGAGATGAGGACGGTGGTTTTCACAAGAGGGGGAACGGGTGTCGCATCAGGATTTCCAAACCAGTGGTTTCTGTCCGTTTCTTTTGGCCTCGGCACGCACTTGACGCGGCACTTTTCTGAACGCCCGTTTCGCGCGTGCCATAAACGCGGAGGGGCGGCTGTTTTGGCGGCGAACTGGCGGCGTTTTTTATTTTCATGTGAAAAATATCTTGGATACGAATCCATATTTTCCCCGGCGGATGATGCAAGGCGTTTTGGTGGCAGGTTTGTGTTATCCCACTGATGTACGCGGCCAACAGGATTTTGTAGGGCCTGACCTTGTGTCAGGCCGCGCTCGCGTGGGAAGCCACACAGGTAATTCTCGGCCTGACACAAGGTCAGGCTCTACGTGCCGCGTAACATCAGTTATTCCATATCACCCAGCGTGCCGCCAGTGGCAGACAGTCCTTTGCGAAATGCTCCCTGCTGCGAAAGAAGCGGCGCGACACGGTGTTGCCCGAATGTGCAGGAGCCGGAAATTTTTTCAACCAAGGCATCGTAGTCCACGGGCGCTTCGACTGTTTTCTGGGATGCCTTGGCGGGTTTCATGGGCGGGGAAAGGGCTGGTCGTGCGCGTTTTCAGCACGGGCGGGGTTGGCGACTGGCGTGGCAGCGGAGGGGCGTTCATGGTTCAAGTTCGCTGGATTTCCCGCACCGCGTCCGTGAGCTGCCTCGCGGTCGGCAGCCGGCCTTTGAACTCGGGGGGCAGTTTCGCTTGCAGTTGATACTTCGCCACGCCGATGGGATTTGTTTTTGTCTTCAACGCGAACTCCACTTCCACCTCGTCCTTTTCCGCGCAAAGAATGATGCCGATGGACGGGCGGTCATCCGGTGCCCGCTCGCGGTCGTTCAGCAGGTTCAGATAAAAATCCATCTTACCCGCGTGCTCCGGCTCGAACGCGCCGACTTTCAGGTCGAACGCCACCAGCGCCTTGAGAAAACGGTGATAAAACAGCAAATCCACAAAATACTCCTTGTTCCCCAGCGTCAGCCGATACTGCTGGCCGATGAAACAAAAGCCGTAGCCCAGTTCCAGGATGAACTGTCGCAGCCGGTCCGTCAGGCGGTTTTCCAATTCGCGTTCCTTCACCTCGCGGCTGATGCCGAGAAACTCCAGATTATAGCGGCTTTTCAACGCCTCCTCCGCCTGCTCCGCGAAATGCTCCGGCAGCGCGAGGGCGAAATTGTGCGTCTTCTTCTCCACCCGCGCCCGTTCGTAGGCGCCGGCCTTGATTTGGTTGAGCAGGACATTGCGGCTCCAGCCCAGTCGCGCGGTGGCGCGGAGGTAGTAAAACAACGGGGCGGGCCGGGTTATCCTGGACAGGAGATTTGCGAAATGTCCCCAGGGAATCGAAGCCGCCATTTCTCTCACAGCTTGTGAGAGAAATTCAGTTTGGGGGACATCGTCCGGTATTTTTCCCATTTCCCGCGCAGCCTGTGAGAGAAATTCCGGCGAGGTAAAACGCTGGTAGAGTTGTTGCATTCGCCAGATGTTTTGGGCGGAAAACCCCCGCACGTCGGGAAACGCCCGGCAAAGGTCGGCGGCAAGCTGTTGCACCACGGAATCGCCCCACTTGGCGACGCGCTGCTTTTCGACGATGGCTTTGCCGATGTCCCAGTAGAGCAGAATCAGTTCGCGGTTCACCGTTCGCGCCGCTGTCAGGCGCGCGCCGGCGATGCGTGATTTCAAATCTGCGACAAATGTCGCATAATCTGGCGTGAGGATGATGTTCTTTTTCATGGGAGACTGGCTTGGCTCATGGGGGGGCTTGGTGATCAGCTTGGTGATCGGCTTGGTGATCGGCTTGGTGATCTGTTGGCAATCGGCTTGGCGGAGGAGGCGTTCGCGGGCGGGAGTTTTTTTGGGAAAGCTCATCCGCGCGCGCGGTTGGCCTCGACGATTTGGCGGATGGTTTCGTCGAGGGAGACGGAGATGTCCCACGCGGGATAGTGGGCGCGCATTTTGCGCAGGTCGCTGTAGTAACAGATGTGGTCGCCGGCGCGGTTTTGCTCCACGTAGGTGTGGATTTGTTTTTTGCCGCTGTGCTTTTCCACCAGCGCGAAGGCTTCGAGGATCGAGCAGGAGTTGGGCTTGCCGCCGCCGATGTTGTAAACCTCGCCGGCGCGGGGCGCGGCGGCAAAGGCGGCCATGAAGCGGGCCACGTCGAGCGAGTGGATGTTGTCGCGCACCTGCTTGCCTTTGTAACCGAAAATTTTGTATTCGCGGCCTTCGAGATTGCATTTGACGAGGTAGGAGAGGAAGCCGTGCAGCTCGACGCCGCTGTGGTTCGGGCCGGTGAGGCAGCCGCCGCGCAGGGCGCAGGTGGGCATGTTGAAATAGCGGCCGTATTCCTGCACCATGATGTCGGCGGCGACTTTCGAGGCGCCGAAGAGCGAGTGTTTCGACTGGTCGATGGTGAAGGTTTCGGCGATGCCGTGCGCGTAGGCGGGGTCGGCGTAGTCCCAGCGCGCGGGCAGTTCGGCGAGGGCGATGCGGTTGGGGGCGTCGCCGTAGACCTTGTTGGTCGACATGTGGATGAAGGGCGACTCGGGGCAGGTCTGGCGCGCGGCTTCGAGGAGGTTGAGCGTGCCGCCGGCGTTGGTGTCGAAGTCGTCGAAGGGGATGGCGGCGGCGCGGTCGTGCGAGGGCTGCGCGGCGGTGTGGACGATGATGTCGGGGCGGATTTGTCTGACGAGGGCGAGCACTCCGGCGCGGTCGCGGATGTCGAGTTCGTGATGCTGGAAACCGGGGAGTTCGCGGGCGAGGCGTTGCTGGTTCCAGCGGGTGTCGCCTTGCGGGCCGAAAAACACGGCACGCTGGTTGTTGTCCACACCGTACACGGTGCAGCCTGGTTCGCGGGCGAAGTAGGCGCAGACTTCCGAGCCGATGAGTCCTGAGGAGCCGGTGACGAGCAGTTTTTTATTCATGCGTTATGATAAATGAGCGGGATTTTTTATGGATGCGGTTTTGCCAAATGCAAATGTTACGAGCGAAAAAGCAAAATGTTACGAGCTGATGTTACGCGACCGGCGGCGCCGGTGGGGAATGGGGAAGGCTCTCGTATCCGTTAAGCGTTAAGTGACCGATCCGGGACGGCCCTCCGGGAAAAACCGGAAAAGAAACTGATGTGCAGGCAGACAAAATCGAAGTCGGATAAACAGGGTAAATTGATAAATAACTGATATTACGCGGTGCGTAGGGCCTGACACACGGTCAGGCTACGTGTCGCGTAATATCAGTTCATAATTTTGCGTTTGTTTACGCCGCTTCGATTCAGCCAGATGCAAATGTGCGCCGCCGTGGCGTGCGCAAAACCATGATTTCGTCCGCGTCGCTGCCGCCGCCCACGCTACTGCCGTCGCCCACGCCGCCCCAATCGCAGACAGGCGGCAAGACGCGGGGTGCCTTGCGGCGACGCAAACCCATCTTTCGCCGGTAGTGCGTGAAGTGCTTCGTGACAAAGGTCCTGCCGCCGAGCACGCCGCCGTCGGTGAAATAGCGTATCCGGCATCTCAATGCAGTGAACAATGGCAGTTTCCCCTCCGCACGCACCGTTTCCTCAAAAAGATTTTCCGAAACGGCAGCTTTGCCAGCGCATGGTTTGGCGCCGCTGCCGATAATCATGAGCCGGTAATATTCCTGCGCGCCCCGCCAAGTGCGCGCGTCATCCTCGCCGATGACATGTATGATTCCCGCCCGTGCGATTCTTCTGCCCGCGACAGCCTCGCTATAGCCACAAAACCGGTAGTCCTTGGGATCGTCGACAAGCCCGGCGCGCACAGGATTCAAATCGATGTACGCAGCCACGATGCGAATAGCACGACCTGCCGGCTGAACGAGCACGCTCTTGAAACGCTCGGCCCAGAGCGTGCCGAAGCGGTTGTGTGTCTTGTTGAACCAGATGGTGAAGCGTTGTTTGAGCAGTTTCATGAAAGCCGAGACATCATTCATGAGCGCAAGCTGCTGTTTGCGCCATGCGTCGGCGTCGGGGCCGCCAGCTTTAAGTTGCGCCTCGACAACCGCCAGCGAGGCGGTTTGGAAACGGGTTGGTTCCGGATAGAGCAAGCGATAGCGACGCAGATGTTCCTCGTCGGAGATCGGCGCTTTTTTTGGAACTCTGACAAGCACATGGAAGTGGTTTTCCATGATGGCATAGGTGAGAATGGAAACGCCGCAATAGTCGGCAATTTGCCACATCTGGCGGCGAAACATCTCTTTGGCGTCCTCGTCGAAAAGCCGTTCGCCGTTAACGGTGCGGGAGATGCAGTGATAGACGGCATCCTCCCCATGAATCTTTATTCGTGCGATTCTCATGCGAAAAAAATCACCGAAAAATAGCCATACAGCAAGCCTAATCTATTGTCTGTCCCTGTATTTTATAGCCTTTTTACAATTTCTGTTCGCACATGTCGAAGGAGCCAGTCGCGCTTGACTTGGTTTTTCTTGCGTGGCGCGTTGCGCTTTGTCCGTCGGCTTGGTACCGAGCGGCAGCGGCATCTGCCTGTCGCCGTTCTTTGTGTTCAGTCAATCGGGTGGCTTTTTTCTGGAATGGCTCCGATTTTGCGACATTTGGGTGAAAGATAGCTGGACAGCAGGGCAAAGCCTCTGGGTGAGCCGGGACTGTGAATGGCTCACCGGAGGACCGCCCTATCCTGCCAAAGGCCGCGGATTACCTGTGCGTTCTCCCGCGCGCGGCCTGATACAAAATCCTGCCGTCTGCACAACATCTGTTAGTCCAAACATCAGTAATCCAAACGACTCACCCGGCCAGCCCATTCCTCTTCATCAACGCCTCCACATCCGGATCGCGTCCCATGAAATCGCGGTAGAGTTTGGCGGCGTCCTCGCTGTTGCCTTTGCTCAGGATGGTTTCGCGAAACGACTTGCCGGTCGCCGCATTAAAAATGCCCTCGCGTTGGAAACGCGTGAAGGCGTCCGCATCAAGCACCTCGGCCCATTTGTAGGAATAGTAACCGGACGCGTAACCGACCGGGCTGGCAAACAAGTGATTGAAACGGTTCACGTGCGTGCGCGCCGGCGGCGTGGTCGGGATCAGGCAGTCGGCGGTCAGGCGGCGGATGCCCGGCTCAACATCGGGCTGCCGTTTGAACTCGCCCGCACTCACATGCAGCAGCAAGTCCGCCGTGCCGAAGGAAAGCTGACGCATCTGCGCGCACGCGGAGCGGAAATTGCGCGCGGCAATCATGCGCCGGAAAAGTTCATCGGGGATTTTTTCGCCCGTCTCATAATGGCGCGCAAACAAATCAAGACCCTCGCGCTCCCACGTCCAGTTTTCCATGATCTGCGACGGCAGTTCGACGAAGTCCCACGCGACATTGGTGCCGTTGAGCGACTTCACCGGCACCGCGCCAAACAGGTGATGCAGCATGTGGCCGAACTCGTGGAAAATCGTCTCGACTTCGCGATGATTGAGCAGCGCGGGTTTGCCGCCGACGGGCGGGGTTATGTTGCCGCAAATCAAACCGAGATGCGGCACCCACCCTCCCGAGCCGCCCGAGCTTCTCGCGTCTCCCGCACCTCCCACGTCTCTCGCACCTCCTGCGCTTCTCGCGCCTTCTGCGCCTCTCGCACCTCTCGCACCTCCTGCGCCTCCCTCCCCACCCGCCGGGCCGTCGGTGCGCGGGCCGCCGGTGTAGAGCGCGTCCATCCATGCGCCGGCGCGTTTCGATTCGCGCGGATACCAGTCGGAATAAAACGAGCCGAGGTGCGTGCCGTTCGCGTCATGCACGTCGTAGAACTTCACGTCCTCGTGCCACACCTCGACCTTGCCCGGTCCGACGCCTGTTTCGCGCTCGGTGACGGTGATGCCGTGAATGCGTTTGCACACTTCAAACAATCCCGCGAATACGCGATCCGCCGGAAAATGCGGACGCAGCGCCTCCTCGTCGAAATCGTGCAATTGCCGGCGCATTTTCTCGGCCTGGTAAGCCACGTCCCACGGCGCGAGATGTTCGTCTTTTTTCGTGATGCCGGCGAATCTCTCCAGCGCCACGCACTCGCGATCAAACGCGGGCTTGGTGCGGCGTTGCAGGTCGTTGACGAACGCGAGGGCGCGTCCACCGGAACCGGCCATGCGGCGCGCGAGAATCAAATCGGGGAAATGCGCCTTGCCGAGCAGCACGGCCTTCTCGTCGCGCAACGCGAGTATTTTCGGGATGACCGGCGTGTTATCCGACGGGGCCTGTGAACCGACGGCGAGTTGCGCCTCAAAAAGTTCGCGGCGCAGTGAGGCGTCGTTCGCGTAGTTGAGCACCGGCTCGACCGACGGCTGATGCACCGTGAAACGCCACGCAGGTTTGTCCGCGGTCGAGAGTCCCTTCGACCCGGCGTCGGCACGCGCGGCGTTCTTGGCGCGTTCAGGCAGGCCGTCGAGCCGCGCCTCGTCCGTGATGACGAGCTGATACGCGTTTGTGGCGTCGAGGACGTTTTCTGAAAATGTCTGCGTGAGCTGCGCGAGTTCGCTTTCGATACCTGCCATACGCGCGCGTTTGCCGTCGGGCAAGTCCGCGCCCTGCTGACGGAAATCGGCAAGCGTTTCCTCGATGAGACGGTTCCGAATCGGCGCGCGCTCTCCCGCGAAGGGCGATTCCGCATAAGCCTTGAGACGTTTCCAAAGCCCGGTGTTGAGCGGGATGCCCGCGGTGAACGCGGTGACGGCGGGCAGCATTTCGTTGTAGGCGGCGCGCAACGCGGGCGAATCGGAGACGGATTTCAAATGCTCGACGCGATTCCAGATACTCCTGAAACGCTCCGTGGTTTGTTCGAGCGCGGCGAAAGTATTTTCGTAAGTGAGCGCGCCGAGAGGCAGCGCCGCGATGGCGTCGATTTGCGCCGTGGCGTCGGCGATGGCCTTTGTGATGTCGGGCCTGACGTGATCCGGCGTGAGTTGCGACCAGGGGATTTCGAAACGGGTGTCGAGAAAAGGGTGATCCATGATGCCGCGTATGCGACGTTATCGGACCGTCGCTTGTCAAGGAGGCGTTCCGAAACGGCGGTTTGCGGAGGTAGAATAGGCAGTAGAGTAGGCAGGAGCAGCAAAAAGTGGTTCAACCTGCCGCTCCCGCCCCTCATCAAACCGGGCAGGCGCTTCTCCCGCATCCGGCTTTCCGTGAACATTCTTCCGTTCGACTTTCGGTCCACGCCGCCTTCAGCGGCATACTCCAGAGCCTATACTGCCCTTCGAGCCTCTCGTCGCTGAAGTACTTGTACTTCGCATGCACGCTTCCATACTTGCGCCACAGCCAGTTTCGCAGTCTCTGCCTCACCCAGTTTTGCTCTCGTGCGAACACCCATGTGCAGTGTCCCCAGTAGTAGTAGTTCGACCAGCCCCGCACGATCGCATTGACTGTTCTCACTGCCTGCGCGCAGCTCTCATGGATCGTCCAGCGGTTGAGTTCCCGCCGAATCGTTTCCCCGAGTTGCTGCCTCGCTTTCCTTGCTGGTTCCACATGCACATAGCGGGTTCCTTTTCACACGCTTCTACGGTTGCTCAACTCAAAGCCGAGGAAACAAAAACTCTCCCGGCGGCTGTCCACCACACGGGTTTTCGTTTCGTTGTGCTTGAGTTTCTTTGCCTCCAGATAGCGTTTGAGCCTTTCATACAGCGGCCCGCTTTTTCCGGGCCGGCACAACAACACGAAGTCGTCCGCGTAACGAACGAGTTTCGCGTCGTGCACCGGGTTTTCGTTCACCGCGTGGTCAAGGCTGTTGAGATACAGGTTGGCCAATAGCGGCGAGATTACGCCGCCTTGCGACGTTCCGGTGCGGTTCGCTTGGATTCTGGTTCCCCTCTGAAAAACGCGTGTAGAGGGTGAAGAGCGCAGCCATCCGGGATTGTTCCGCCGTGATGTCCGGCGCGTGCTCGCCGGCGCTCTCCGCGGCGAGCAGCACCAGCGCGCCCGCGTCCGCGACAACCGGAGGTTCGGACGGGAGCGCGCACGTCGCGCCGGGAAGCGGATAGGGCGAGGGACGGCCGGCGCGCGCCGTGTAATAGCCGTCGCGCCAGAGCTTGATGATGCAGGCGCTGGCGGCGATGAAGCAGCAGGAGGGGCAGCGGGTCGTTTTGCATTGAAACTGAAAGGCACGAATGGCGGAGGCTGCCGCGAACTTGAAGTTGAAAACATCCGTAAATTTTGCCTTTTTCCCGTCTTGTATCTCTCATGCCTGCCACTCCTGAACAACAAGCCCGCCAACAGATCGACGCCATGCTCGAAGCGTCCGGCTGGATTGTGCAGGATTACAAAAAACTCAACCCCTCCGTCGCCCAAGGCATCGCTATCCGCGAAGTTTCCCTCAAAACCGGTCCGTGCGATTATCTCCTCCTCGTTGATCGCAAACCCGTCGGCATCATCGAAGCCAAGCGCGTCGGGTTCACGCTCTCCATCGTAGCCGAACAATCTTCCAACTACGCCCGGAATCTCCCCGATTTCCTCGCCGCGCTCTGCCCTGCCGATATCGCCAGGCTGCCCTTCGCCTACGAATCCACCGGCGTCGAAACGCTCTTCCGCGATGAACGCGACCCGCACCCGCGTTCGCGCCGCGTCTTTTCTTTCCATCGCCCCGAAACCCTCGCCGCCTGGCTCGATGACGCCACCGACAACCCCGCGCATCCGACCCTCCGCGCCCGCCTCGCCGCCATGCCCGCCGAGCATCCGCTCATCACCGACGGCATGCGGGCTTGCCAGATCGAAGCCATCACCAACCTCGAAACCTCCCTCGCCGGGAACCGCCCCCGCGCCCTCCTGAAAATGGCCACCGGCTCCGGCAAGACCTACACCGCCTGCGCCTTTTCGCACCGCCTCATCAAACACGCCGGAGCGCGCCGCATCCTCTTCCTCGTTGACCGCGCCAACCTCGGCAAACAAGCCAAAGGCGAGTTCGACCAATTCCGCACCCCCGACGCCAACCGCAAATTCACCGAACTCTACAACGTCCAGCACCTCACCTCCAACAAACTCGACCCCGTCGCCCGCGTCACCATCTGCACCATCCAGCGCCTCTACTCCATGCTCCGCGGCGAAACCGACCTCGCCGAAGACCTTGACGACCTCTCCACCGCCGACCTCAGCGCCGCATACCAAAGTCGAAGCGGCGTCCCGCCGCTTAATCCGTCGGACAAGCGGCAAGATGCCGCTTCCACTCTGGACGTCGCCTACAACCCCGCCATCCCCATCGAAACCTTCGACTTCGCCGTCATCGACGAATGCCACCGCTCCATCTACAACCTCTGGCGCCAAGTCCTCGAATATTTCGACGCCCACCTCATCGGCCTCTCCGCCACACCCTCCGCGCAAACTGTCGCCTTCTTTAATCAAAACCTCGTGATGGATTACGGCCACGAACGCGCCGTCGCCGACAACGTCAACGTCGGCTACGACGTTTACCGCATCCGCACCCACATCACCGAACACGGCGCCACCATCGAAAAAGGCTTCCACGTCACCAAACGCGACCGCCAGACCCGCGCCCTCCGCCAGCAACTCCTCGACACCGACCTCGCCTACGCCCCCGCGCAACTCGACCGCACCGTCGTCAACCCCTCGCAAATCCGCACCATCCTCCAAGCCCTCCGCGACGCCCTCGTCACCGACCTCTTCCCCGGACGCGCCCTCGTCCCCAAAACCCTCATCTTCGCCAAAGACGACTCCCACGCCGAGGAAATCGTCCACCTCACCCGCGAAGTCTTCGGACGCGGCAACGACTTCTGCAAAAAAATCACCTACCAGTCCAAACACCACCTCACCGGCAAACCCGCCAAAAAAGACGACCTCATCGCCGAGTTTCGCAACTCCCCCACGCTCCGCATCGCCGTCACCGTGGACATGATCGCCACCGGCACCGACATCAAAGCCCTCGAATGCCTCGTCTTCCTCCGCGACGTCCACTCCCTCGGCTACTTTGAGCAAATGAAAGGCCGCGGCACCCGCGTCCTCACGCCCACCGAACTCCAATCCGTCTCCGGCGCCGACGCCCGCGCCAAAACCCACTTCGTCATCGTCGATGCCGTCGGCGTCTGCGAATCCGACAAAACCGAATCCCAGCCCCTCGACAAACAGCCCACCGTCGCCCTCGACAAACTCCTCCTCGCCGTCCCCCTCGGCAAACGCGACGACGACACCCTCAGCACACTCGCCTCGCGCCTCACCCGCCTCGAACGCCAGCTCACCCCCGCCGAAATCGCCGCCAAAATCCTCCCCCACACCGGCGGCAAAACCCTCGGCCAAATCGCCCGTGCCCTCCTCGAATCCCTCGACCCCGACAAAGTGGAAGCGGCGTCCCGCCGCTTGCTCTCCGAACAAGAAGCCGCGTGGCTCGCCGAACGCGCCAGTTATTTCAACCCCTACGCCCCGCTCAACATCACCCAAGCCAACCTCCCGCACTGGTCGCAAGACCAAGCGACCTGCTTTGTCACATTCCGCCTGACCGACTCGCTCCCCTCCGAAAAACTCCGGCAATGGATGGAGTCGCGCGACCATTGGCTCGCCACGCACAAAGAACCGCACACCGAACAAGAGACGCAGGAATACCACCAGCTATTCTCCGCCACCATTGAAGACTGGCTCGATCAGGGAGCAGGCTCCTGCGTTCTCGCGCTCCCGGAATGCCACGAAATCGTCGCCAATGCCCTCCGCCATTTCGACGCCCAACGCTACACACTCGGCGATTACGTCATCGCAGCCAATCACGTTCACCTCCTGGTTACGCCGAAACCCGGCCACGAACTCAGTGAAATCCTGCACTCATGGAAAAGTTTCACGGCAAAGGAAATCATCAAAGTGGAAGCGGCGTCCCGCCGCTTAACCCCCTGGTGGGACACCCTCCACGCCCGCCGCCAAGAAGCCGCCACCGCCACCCAAAACCCCGCCCACTATCCCGCGCCCAATTACCAACGCCCCGTCTGGCAAAAAGAATCCTTCGATCACATCGTCCGCTCGCCGGCATCGCTCTGCAAATTTGTCGCCTACATCCGAAACCACTCCGAATGGCAGCAGAAAATCCAAAGTGGAAGCGGCATCCTGCCGCTTTGCCCTGGAGAATTATCTGAAGAAGACAAGCGGCGGGACGCCGCTTCCACTTTCCTGACCGCCGCCAAAAAAGAACTCACCGCCGCCGCCTGCGCCCCCTTCGACAACCCCGACTTCCGCGAAGCCCTCCTCCGCGCCAAACGCGAAAACGAACAAACCATCGACACCGCCAACCCCGACCACGTCATCGCCCGCGGCCTCGAC
>JAISGL010000088.1 GCA_031263125.1 Opitutaceae bacterium
TGCGCCTGCCCGCCGGCCCGCGCCTCATCAGCAATGTAGTGCCGAAAACGTAGCAAAAAAAATGTCAACCCCTTGTCTGTCAACAATCGCACTTCTTGAACTGCGGAACTCGGGCTAACTGACGTTACGTAGCCGGCCGTTCCTGGGAGCGCGGGCATCTCTGCCCGCGAAACGTCGTGCGCCTGCTTGGTGTCTCTCGAAAACGCATCGCGGGCAAAGATGCCCGCGCTCCCAGGAACGGAATGGCCTTCGCGTTGCCCTCGCCGCGCACGTAGCGCAGGCTGCCAAGCCTGCTTTGCCTGCCGCATGTCGCATGCCGCCGGGGGTTCGTTTTTTTTCAAACCGGGCGAGGCTCCGCCTCGTCAGCAGGCTTGGCAGCCTGCGCTACGGCTTGCGCCACGATCCGCGCCACGATCCCGCCGTTACGCCAGAAATTTCGCGATGTCCGGAATCTCCTTCACACGACGCCCGCCGGCGCGACGGGCCAGGTATTCGTCGACCTCCTCGACGACCTCGATCTCCTCGTCGCTCTGACGCTTGCGCGGCCCGTCATCATCACCGACGCCTTCCTCGATGTTGCCGCCACCGGCCAGTTCGTAGTCGGGTTCGTCGAAATAATGCGACATGCGCCGCGCCTCCGGCTCCAGCACCAGAGGCGGATTCCGTACGCGCCCGTCTTTCACAAACTCAAACAGGCACGGATAAAATTTGCCCTTAAAACGCGCCTGAAAATCGGACACCCATTTGTTCGTCACGCCCTCGCGCCCCGCCAGAAGCGCCATGTCCGAAAAATGAATGCACGCCTCGTACCACGCGACGAGTTCGCGATGCCGCGCGGCCAGATTGCAATTCACCACGCACACCACGCGCGCCAGTTCGCCGCCCGCCGCCGCCAGCCACGGCTTGAACGCCTCGATCTGGTCGACCGGATTGCGCCGCCCGTCGGTCACGAAAAACACATGCGTCGCGCCGCCGATATTCACGCCCTCCGCCTCGATGCGCCCGTCCATGCCCTCGGGGCCGCCACCCCGCTCGTGCCATTGCCAGCGCGCGATTCCGCCCAGCCTGGCATCCGCCTCGCCCGCGGCCTCGTTTTCGGCAAGCAGCACAAGCGCGCGTTCGCCGGCGCCGGTGTCGATTCCCCCGGCGATAATATCCGCCAGCACCTCGCGGCGTCCCGAACCCGCGGCGCCGGCAATCAGATACACAAGAGGTTTTGCGACATCGTCGTTCATGATTTTTGGAAGGTTGGGCAACGTAAGTTAAAAGTCCCACCAAAAAAACACCTCCCGCCGCGCATTTTCGGCGTGCCCGGCTGCGAAAGGCAGCAATCACACCCGAAGCCGGCCCGGCCCGGCATAACTCGGCTTAAATCCTGATGTTACGCAGCCCGTAGGGCCTGACCTTGTGTCAGGCCGCGAATTACCAATGTGGCCTCTTTCGCGAGCACGGCCTGACACAAGGTCAGGCCGTGCGAAAACTGCCGACTGCGTAACATCACTTAAATCGATTTATGTCGACTTTCCGATTGAAACAACGTCTTGCCTGACTTCGCATCCCACTTCCAACCAACCACCCACCAATCAACCACCGCCCAACCACCCAATCACCAAACCGCAACAACATGAAAAAACGACTCCGCAAATTATCCGCCGCAGTTATCCTCCCGCTCACGCTCGCCGCCGCCGAACCGGTGGTCATACCACTCTGGCCGGAAGGCGTCCCCGGCCTCCGCGCCGACGCCGCGCCCGACAAGGAAACCGCCACCCACGCAAGCGCGATTCACACGCCCACGATGCTGTTTTACCCCGCGCCCAAAAACAACGCGACAGGCACGGCGGTCGTCGTCTGCCCCGGCGGCGGCTACTCCGGCCTCTCGATGGACAACGAAGGCCGCAAAGTCGCCGCGTGGCTCAACACCATCGGCGTGTCGGCCTTCGTGCTCAAATACCGCCTCAAGGAATACGGCCAGCCCGCCCCGCTCCGCGACGTGCTCCGCGCGCTGCGCACCGTGCGCTCGCGCGCCGGCGAGTTTGGCGTGAAAGGCGACCGCATCGGCGTGCTCGGCTTTTCCGCCGGCGGACACCTCGCGTCCAGCGCCACGACACTCTACAATCACCCCGACGGCAAAACCGGGGACAAAATGGACGACGTGAGCGCGCGCCCGGATTTTTCCGTGCTCATATACCCCGTGATCTCGATGCAACTCGCCGCGCACAAAGGCTCGCGCGCAAACCTCCTCGGCGAAAACCCCACGCCCGAACTGATCGCGCAATATTCGACCGACGAACAAATCACGAAAGACACGCCCCCCGTGTTTCTCGCCAGCGGCACGGACGACCGGACCGTGGCCGTCGAAAACAGCGTGCGCTTCTACCTCGCGCTGCGCAAAGCCGGCGTGCCCGCCGAGATGCACCTGTATCAAAAAGCGCCGCACGGCTTTGGCATGAAACGCGACATGGGGCCGCCCTCCGGCTGGCCGCTGCGCTGCGAGGAATGGATGCGCCTCAACGGCTGGCTGCCCGCCTACGCGAAGCCGCTCAAATCCGCCGTCTACAAATGGGACGAGGTGAAACTCGTGGACACAAAAACCGGCCGGCGCCGCGCGCTCTACGACGGCACGACCCTCGGCCTGCGCAGTGCCGAAAGCCACATCACCACGCTCAACCCCGGCGCCACGATGCACGCCGAGGGCCACAGTCATCCCGACGACGAAGTGCTGATCATCAAGGAGGGCGAATTGGAGGTGACGCTCGACGGCGTCGTGCAAACCGCCCCCGCCGGCTCGATGGTCTTCATGGCCGGCAACGAACTCCACGGCATGCGCAACGCGGGCGACAAACCCGTGACGTATTACGTGCTGCGCTTCGTCCCGAAGGAACTGATCCTCAGCGCGAGGTAGTTCGGCGTCAGCGCGAGATAGTTTGGGGTCAGCGCGAAGTAGTTCGGCGTCAGCGCGAAGTGGTTCGGCGTCAGCGCGAGGTAGTTTGAGGTCAGCGCGAGGTGGTTTGAGGTCAGCGCGAGGTGGTTTGGCGTCAGCGCGAGGTGGTTTGGCGTCAGCGCGAGGTGGTTTGGCGGACCATCTTCCGTCTTTCGTCATCCACCAAGCAAACCCGAGACCCGCGATTGAGTGAACGCCGCGCGAATGCGAATGCCGTTCCTGGGAGCGCGGGCATCTTTGCCCGCGATGCGTGTTTGAAAAACACCAAGCGGGCGCACGGCGTTTCGCGGGCAGAGATGCCCGCGCTCCCAGGAACGGCATTTGCGCGGCAGGGCGCATCTCAAAAACGGGACAGGGCATGCCGCCAATTCTGGAGTAGAGCGGGCGTCCCGCCCGCTGACGGCGAAGCCGCCGGATCGAGTAGCACGGGCATCTGGCCCGTGGACGGCGCGAAGCGCCGCCCCCCGGCCGGACCCGACGCGGGCGAGACGCC
>JAISGL010000138.1 GCA_031263125.1 Opitutaceae bacterium
GGAAATGGGCGGGCTGTTTTGACCGTACCACCATTCGACGATACCTGCGAGGTATTCAGCGCGGGAAACTCCGGAGATTTCCGCATATTTTTCGGCTGTTGCAAGTATTTGCGGGTCAATGTTAATGGTAATTTTCGATTTCATAGCACGTATTGAATGAAATTTTTGTGCTTGCGTCGAGTGGGCGTTTATGGGCTTAAATGGGCTTATAAAAGTCCAATGATCGAATTCGTCTACAGACCCTCCCGGCGCAAGCGTGGCAAAAAGGTAGTTTCACCCTGCTTTTTTGGCCGCTATTCGCTTGGACGCGGGCAAAAACCTGTGACGGTGTGTCTGGAAACAAAGGATGCGGAGGTTGCCAAAAAGAAGTTGCGAGACATCGTGGTTGAAAAGCAACGTGAGCTTGCGGGCATTATCGTGCCGAAAGCTGTTAGCAGTGCGGCGGCGGCTCCTATCTTGGATTTGATTGGTGCGTATGAAGTGGATTTGAAGGCGCGGGATTTGCGGGCGTCGCATGTGGTGGCAACGGTGAGGCGGTTGCAGCGCATGGTGCGGGAAATGAAGTTGTCGCGGTTGTGGGACATTGACGCGGTGAAGTTCGTAAAGTGGCGCGGCGGATTGAAGTGCGCGGCGAAAACGAAAAAGGAATATCAAGTTTCGATGAACGCGTTTTTGCGCTGGCTGATCGCAACGAAGCAACTGTTAGCGAATCCGCTGGCTGGTGTGGCTATGATTGACACGCGGGGGCGTGAGGTTCGGCGTCGCCGTGCGTTGACGAAAGAAGAGATTGAGCGGTTGCTTGCTGTCTCCGGAAAGCGGCGGCTTTCGTATTTGTTTTTGCTTTACACTGGGTTTCGGTTTCGTGAGGCGTGGGGCGTGCGGTGGTGTGATTTGGAACTTGATGGCGTTGCGCCGTTCGTCCGTCTCGAACGCACATTTGAAATTAAGGACCGTGAGGAGCGTATTGTGCCGTTGCATCCTGCGTTAGCTGAGGGATTGCGGGCATGGCGTGAGGAACGCAAGGGGAAGGTTCGCGGTATGGGGGATCGTGTGTTTCGCGGTGTGTTTCCGTCGCAAAAAGACTCGCTTCGTCGTGATCTGAAAGCGGCGGGTATCGAAAAGAAAAATGAGCGCGGCGTGATCGATTGGCATGCATTTCGAAAAACGTTCGGGACGTTGGCGGCTGTCTCGGGTGTGAGCCTGCGCAGCACGCAAGAAATGCTTGGGCACTCGACGCCGGAATTGACGGCGTCCGCTTATACCGATGTGTCGGCATTAAATTTGCGCGGTGAAGTGGAGAAACTGCCGTGGTACGGTGGCAATGATGTGACCGTGAAAGTTGATGCGCAAACGAACGCACAAACGAACGCACAAAACGTTTTGGGAAAAGTGTGCAAACTCATTCACGAATTAATTTTTGCTCTGCAAATTGTTGAGCATAAACGTGAAATGGTGGACCCTATTGGACTCGAACCAACGACCTTTTCCATGTCAAGGAAACGCTCTAACCAACTGAGCTAAGGGTCCGTAAAGTGGAAGGGCGCAAAGTAAGGACGTTCCCCCGCCCGGAGCGCAAGGAAAATTTTTCCCCGGCTGATGGCGCGGGGGTGCGGGGGGCGCGGGGTGCGGGGTGCGGGGGCGCCGCCGGGCCATCTGGCTGATCGGGCTGATCTGTCCGATCTGTCCGATCCGCCAGATCAGCCCGGCCGGCCAGATCAGCCCGGCCGGCCCGGCCAGCCTGCTATTTTTCCTGGTGGAAAAAAATCTCTAAAAAAGCCTTGCGCTCCGGCTCCATGACGCTCTTTCTCGCTGGCTTCGCATCGGACCGCGTGGGACAAATCACCAGACAAACCACAAGGCTTCGAGAGCGGCCAAAATACACAAACACTTAAAATGAGGTTGCTTACGAAAGTAAAAAGTACCCCCAGCTCCCCAGCTCCCCAGCTCCCCAGCTCCCCAGCTCGCCAGCTCGCCAGCTCGCCAGCTCGCCGGGCGAGCTGTAAATTACTTTTCAAGGGCGTACTATGTACCGGCAAAACGGCGCGGCAGCGCCTCGGAAACGCCGCTCTTCACGCTCTCCAAACAGGCTGGTTCGAGGGAGGCCGCAAATCATTCGAGGGCATCGCAAGCGACGCCCCTGCGCCGCCTGCCCCCAAAAACCTTCCCGCATGGGACGCTATCTGGCTGCCAGATTGCGCCTCCTTCACGGCGGGTGACGCCACCTGCGAGCCAGATGGCATCTCTGTCGCGCCAGATTGCGCCTCTGTCGCGGCAGTTGGCGCCACCCGCGCGCCAGATTGCGTCACCTTCGCGGAAGGAGGCGCCACCCGCGGGCCGGATTGCGCCACATTCCAGCCGGATTGCGTCATCTGGCGGCCAGATTGCACCACTTTCGCCGGCGGTATCCCCGCCCGAACAAACCATAACCATAACCACAACCATCAATCCGCCACCATCAACCACACGAGATAACATGAAAAACATCAGCAACATCGCCAACTTCAGCGTCAAAAAATACATCCACAAGACATGGGATGGCATCTTTGACTTCTTCACCCAGTACGGCAACAACCTCGGCAACGTCAAAACCAAGACCGACCCCGTCATCTCCGACGCCGACATCACCGCCATCAACGAGACCAACGACGCCTACGGCCAGCTCAACAAAGCCATCACCGAGGCCGAAAAAATCCTCGCCGCCCTCCGCGCCTTGCGCATCCGGCTCCTCACCCAGAAGGACACCGCCCCCGTCACCGCCCCCGACATCCAGTACCTCGTCACCCTCCTCGCCGCCATCAACGGCAAACGCGGCGGCCTGCTCTGGCAGGAAGACCGCCTCACCGACCGCATCTTCCGCAGCCCGCAATGCACGCAGGAGGATTACGAAATGCTCGGCATCGTTTACAAACCCAACACCTCCGCCCCGCTCGACACCCTCGTCGGCAAACTCTACGTCCTCTTCGACGGCGGCAAAGTCCCCGCCCACTGGACCCTCCCGCGCGGTTACAACAACGCCCGCCTCAGCAGCAGCATCAACCACGGCGACTGGGTGACGCTCTGCGAAGGCAGCGAAAGCCATTTCACGGACGAACGCCCCATTCCGGCCATCTCCGAAATCCGCTCCTACCGCCTCGAAATCATGGAAGGCGGCAAACCCATCGGCAAACCCGCCATCGACAAAATCCTCGTCGGCCAGGACATCAGCGTCGAGGAGACCAAACTCTGAAAATTATGGAAAATCCCCCGGCGTCTTCGCGTCCCCGAAGGCGTCGGAATTAAAATTTACGAAACCATCAATGATGAAAAAACAACCCTGATATTAATCCTCCTGCCCGCGCTGTCGTTGACCGCGTTGGCGCAAAATAAAGTTGTCACCACGGGCACTGTCATTGAGACCGGCGGCAGTTATTTCGCCGTTACCGGCACCCCCGGACTTTATGTTGCCGGGACAACCTCCCTGTATAGAGGGACTGGCTTGACCATAAGCAGTAGCATTTCCTCCCAAAGTGCTGTTTCTGTATACGCGGGAGGCGCGATTGAATTGTTTGGCAGCACGATTGTCAGCGTCACAATGAATACCCCGGGAATCGATTTACGCGGCTCGCCCATTACGCCCATTACGAGTGGCATGATTTCATTCAATGATTTGACTATCAGCACGACCAATTCGAGGGCAGTCAACATGTCATCAGGCACTTTCACAGGGGCAGGTTTGTGGGTTATGACCGCCGGGGACAACGCGTGCGCCATTCAGCATACCAATGGATTGATGCGGGTGGACACTTTCAGCATTGTCACTTCCGGCAGTGGTTCCATGGGTATTGTGACGGGTGGCACAGGCGGCGCGTATTTTTCCAACGGCGTCATCGAAACCAGTGGAGACAGCTCGGATGGAATTTATTTTGCCTATGATGGCTCGGCGTCCTTGACCAACGTGGACATCATCACCACAGGTTCCAATTCCCATGGCATTAACTTTGAGTACATGGGCGGTGTTCATGATTTGGTGATGGATGGCGGCTCGGTGCGCTCTGACAATGGCAACGCCATCAATCTCGACGTGGGAACGAACAACATCGTCATTCAAAATGGCGCGACCTTCACGGGAGCCATAGTCAGTGGTGGCACAGCGGTGAACACTATAAGTTTGGACAACAGCGCCATCACCGGCGATGTGACCGCCAATGATGACTCCACCATCAATGTCACCCTCAGCGGCGCCGGCGGCAGCTTCACGGGCGACATCACCCGAAACGACAACGCCACCGTCACCATCAACCTCGACACCGGCGCCACCGGCGCCGGCGGCTTCAACGGCGGCAACCTCAACGTCGGTGAAAACAGCGCGTGGACCTTCGACAAAGACAGCCACGGCAACCACGGCGAAAACCACGGCGTCTGGAACATCGGCGACCACCAGGTCACCTTCGACAACCTCCACCACACCGGCACCCTCAACCTCGCCGCGGACACCGGCACCGGCCCCGGCTCCGGCGGGCACGGCTCCCTCACCGTGACCGGCACCGCCAGCGGCGACGGCATCGTGCATCTCGACACCACCGGCGACGGCACCCGCGATCCCAACGAGGTGCTCCCCGGCATCGTCACCGGCGATGGCACCGAAAACTGGCACTGGGACCCGGTGGACTGGGGTTTGGAGGAACTCATCGTCACCCCCAACCCCGACGGCACCCTGACCATCACCCAAAATGGCGTCAGCGCCGCCGGCGCGATGCTCAACAGCGCCGTCGTGCTCCAGCAGGCGATGTGGTTCGCCCAAAACGACAGCCTCGCCAAACGCCTCGGTGATTTGCGCCTGGCTGCTCTGGCTGATCTGTCCGATCAGACAGCTCGGCCAGATCGGACAGATCGGACAGCCCAGCCAGATCGGCCTGAGCAGCCCCGCAACACTGCCGCCCTCTGGACGCGCGCTTACGCCCAGCGCCTCAACCTCGACGCCGAGGTCGCGGGCCGCCGTTTCACCCAGCAACTTTACGGCATCGACCTCGGCGCGGACCACCCCTGGCCGCTCGCCGCCGGAACCGCCACCCTGCACACCGGCCTCTACCTCGGCTACGCCCGCAGCGACGCCGACTACAAAGCCTCCGCCGCCGAAGCCGAACTCACCAGCACCCACGGCGGCGTGTATGCCACCTACCAGCGCAAAAGCGGCCTCTACATCGACGCCATCCTGAAAAGCGCCGCCATCGAAAACACCCTCCGCGCCCCCGTCGCCGCCGCCTCCCCCGACGCCCCCGCCGCGACCACCCTCGAAGCCGGTTACAACAACCTCAACCTCGGCCTCAGCATCGAGGCCGGCAAAAAATACCCCCTGCAAGGCGACTGGCAAATCGAACCCCAGCTCCAACTCAGCTACCTGCGCATCCTCGCCAAGGATTACACCGCCGCCACGCCCGATGCCGCCACCACGCTGCGCATCGCCGCGAGCGACATGGACGCCCTGCAATTCCGCCTCACCCAAAC
>JAISGL010000153.1 GCA_031263125.1 Opitutaceae bacterium
AGCGCGGAGATGGCATCGCCGCAGGCGATGGCCCGAAGGGCTGGCCATGACCGGGCGCCCGCTTTGGCGGGCGGGCATGGCCACAACGTCGCAACGCGACCGACACCACCGGAAACCATGCGATAAAAATTCAGCATCCCGGAGGGATGCCAGAAACCTATGTTACACGCCTCTGGCATCCCTCCGGGATGCTGTGATTTTTATGTTGGTTTCCGGTGGTATCGGTCGCGTTGCGACCTTAACCACCGGCTAAGTTCTGGCAAGCCTCCGGCTTGCCCTAGCGGTATCGCCCTGCCAGAATCCTGCCAATCGCGTAACATCAGTCAGTAACTGATGTTACGCGGACGGCAGGATTTTGTAGGGCCTGACCTTGTGTCAGGCCGCGTTCGCGTAGGAGGCCGCACAGTAATTCGCGGCCTGACACAAGGTCAGGCCCTACGCGCCGCGTAACATCAGTCAGTAACTTAATTGGCTGTTTGATTGCTTCTGTCATGGGTTGGTGAGCTTCGGGTTCGCACGGCTGCCATTCAAATTGAGAATGATTTGTCACGATTTTTTTGTTCATCACCAAAACATACGGGGCAAATTTGAGACATGGGAGGTAAAAATATATTCCATGTTTCTTTATTATTTTTTAATATATTAAATATCAATAAATTACATCAACAATACGCTTTTGGACAATATCTATATTTATGATAAACTGTTTTGCGGCTCCCCGTATCGTTTGCCGCAGGTGCGCAAACAAGGAGCGCCATCGCCTTACGGCGCGGCGCTCCTTGTTTTCATTGTATTATTTTTATGGTATTAATCGGCTTTCATATCTATCACCAAATATCATCAACAACATCGACTGAGATTATGTCGTTATAAAAAGCTGCGTAATCATTAACAGCTTGATGAAAAATAATGGTCGCCGCCGCCTCGCTTACTTGTCGATGCCGAAGTCAAAATAGCTGTTGCCGGTTCCGGCGGTAAACCATGCGCTGACGAGCGACTGGAGTTCGCCCGTGTAGAGAACGAGGGCGTATTCGCCAGCATTCATCGGCTTGACCGGGGTGAGTTTGTAGATGGTGAAACTCTTGGGCGCTCTGCTTTGGTCGGCCATTTTTTCGCTGGTCACGTCAATGATGCGGCTCTTGTGGATGCCGGAGGAGTAGCTCATGTAGCCGCCGCCGGTGATGACTTCGCGGGTTTCGTTTTTGCGAGGCTCAAAGCTGGCGAGCGTGAAATAGCTTTCGGGCTGGGCCTGGTCGGGAATCGCGACGATGAAGCCCGGGGTTTTGTTCGTGATGCGCATCGTCGCGGCGCGACCGCGCAAAACGGTGTAAGTCGCCACGCCACCCATGCCGAGGGCGCGCGCCGCGGTGCGCGACTGGGCGGTGATGTAGCGCATGACCTTGTTTTCGGAGCCGTCGATCATGTAGATGTCGCTCGGTTTCATCGCGTCCGGATTTTCTCCGTTGGCCGCAGCCGCAGGCGCGGCGGTTGCGGAGGCTCGCTTGATTACGGCGTTCACCACGGACTTGGGAACCTTGGCTTCCGACAAGGCAATGAGGCCGTTTGCTGATGCATCAAAACCGTTTTCGGCATGCTGGATGGACGTGATTATGACTTCTTCATCAATGCCCGATTTTACCATTTTAATGACGTCGTCATTAGTCATGGGGGCCGCAATCGAAACGAACGGCGCAAAGAATGTTGCCAGTGCAACAAAGAGAGTGATTAGAGATTTTTTCATACGGCGTGCGAAAATACAATCAGCCTGTAAAATTTCAATCAATTAATTTTATATTTTTCCAGCGCTTCAATTTGCACTTAAAAGTAATTACAATCAACTCAAGTACAAGTGGTTGTAAAATCAGTTATATATTCACTGATTTAGGTTATTTGCTGTTTTGCATGGCCGTGCATGCGTTTACGCAGAGAGCCGGGCGCAGGGAACGCGCTTGCACGAGAAGCAACGGTGTACGGTGGCGGCTTCGCCGTCAGCGAACTGGAAACCCGCGCTATGGCGCTGGCGCGTTGTTCATCATAGCAAACTCATCTGCGCGTCGTCTTCCGGTCTTACGGTGATTTTTTTCCTCGGGCGCGTTTTGGGCTGGGGCGATGTCAGCTCGATGTCGGTGTCCTCGCTTTCGAGTTTGGTCAGGATTGTTTTGGCGCGGTCGATCACGGTCAGCGGCAGGCCGGCCAGTCTCGCGACTTGGATGCCGTAGCTGCGGTCGGCGGCGCCCAGAACCACGCGGCGCACAAAGACGATTTCGTCGTTCCACTCTTTCACCGCCACACTGAGGTTTCTCATGCGGGGCAAATGTTTTTCCAACTGCGTCAGCTCCTGGTAGTGCGTCGCAAACAGGGTTCGCGGTCCTCGCGTTTCGTCGCGGTGCAAATGCTCGACGACGGCCCAGGCGATGCTCAGGCCGTCGTAGGTCGAGGTGCCGCGGCCGATTTCGTCGAGGATGATCAGCGAGCGGTCGGTGGCGTTGTTGAGGATGTTCGCGGTTTCGTTCATCTCGACCATGAAGGTCGAGTTGCCGCGCGCGAGGTCGTCGCTCGCGCCGACGCGCGAGAATATGCGGTCGACCAGGCCGATGCGGCAGGTTTTCGCGGGGACCCAGCAGCCGACTTGCGCCATGAGGGTGATGAGCGCGACCTGGCGGATGTAGGTCGATTTGCCGGCCATGTTGGGGCCGGTGATGAGGGCGATTTGGGATTCGCTTGAGGAGAGTTGCGTGTCGTTGGGGACGAAGGTTTGCGGGCTGCCGGCTTCGGGGTTTTTCAACATTTGCTCGACGACGGGGTGGCGGCCTTCGGTGATTTCCAACGCGTCGGTTTCGTCGATGGCGGGGCAAACGTAGTCCCATTCGCGGGCGAGTTGCGCCCAGCCGCAGAGGATGTCGAGTTCGGCGAGGGTGTCGGCTGTGCGGACGAGCGCGATGGAGTCGTCGAGCACGGTGGCGACGAGGGCGTTGAAGAGGGTGAGTTCGCGGGCGAGGGCATTTTCCTCGGCGTGGAAAATTTCCTTTTCCTTTTGTTTGAGGGCTTCGGTGACGTAGCGTTCGCCGCCGACGGTCGTCTGGCGCCGGATGTAGTCGGCGGGGACGAGGTGGAGGTTCGCCTTGGTGACTTCGATGTAGTAGCCAAAGTTGCCGGTGTATTTGACTTTGAGGGAGCGGATGCCGGTGCGTTCCTGCTCGGCGCGTTCGAGGTCGGAGAGCCAGGTTTTGTTGCCCGAGGTGAGCGCGCGGAGGCGGTCGAGTTCGGGGTCGTGGCCGGCGCGGATGTGGTTGCCTTCGTTGATGTCGTTGGGGAGTTCGTCGGCGAGGGCGCGGGTAAGGAGCGCGTGGAGGCCGGGGAGGAGGTCGATTTTTTCCTTTTGAATGTGGGCGGTGGTGCCGGGGGCGAATTGCGAGAGGGCGTCGTGGATTTTGGGGAGTTGCGCGAGGGTGTCGCGGATGCCGCCGAGTTCGCGGGGGTTGCGGAGGCGGTTTTGGAGGCGTCCGATGATGCGGGGGATGTCGCGGACGTGGCCGAGGCAGGCGCGGAGGGCGGAGAGGGAGCCGGGCATCGCGAGGAGTTCGCCGGTGATGGTCTGGCGGCGGTGAATTTCGGCGAGGTCGAGGGTGGGGGCGGCGAGCCAGCGTTCGAGGAGGCGCGCGCCGGCGGAGGTGGTTGTGTGGTTCATCGCGGCGTAGAGGGAGCCGTCGCGGGTGCCGCGGGTAGAGTTGAAGATTTCGAGGTTTCGCAGTGTCGCGGGGTCGAGGAGGAGGGTTTTGGCGGGGCGGTATTCCTGGAGGCCGCGGAGGTTTTCGGGTTTGGCGCAGAGGTTTTCCGTGGCGTAATAAACGAGCGCGGCGGCGGGGCCGAGCGCGGGGTGGTGGTTGTCGAGGCCGAAGCCTTGGAGGTTCAGCACGCCGAGGGCGGTGGCGATGGCGGTGGCGGCGGAGGCGGTCTCGAATTGGTAGCCGGGGAGTTCGGTGACGAGGCGCGGGGCGCAGAAACCGGCGAGGGCGGCGAGCGCGGCGTGGGCGGGGTGGGCGTGGTCGTGCGCGGTGTGCTGCCAGGCGGGGAGCGCGTTTTCGGGGACGAGGATTTCGGCGGGGTCGAGGGCGGTGAGGATGGGGAGCAAATTTTCGGGGCGCGGGTCGGTGGCGATTTTGAATTCGCCGGTGGTGAGGTCGAGCCAGGCGGCGTGGAGGCCGTGCCTGTCGTGCGCGAGGGCGCAGATGTAGTGGTTGCGGGCGGCGTCGATTTGCGCGGCGTCGAGCGTGGTGCCGGGGGTGAGGATGCGGGTGAGCTGGCGGTGGACGAGTTTGCCGGCCCTGGCAGGCTCGGCCTGGTCGCAGATGCCGACTTTTTTTCCGTGGGCGAGGAGTTTGCCGACGTAGTTGTCGAGCGCGTGCGCGGGGATGCCGCACATGGGGGTTTCCTGGCGTTTGGTGAGGGTGAGGCCGAGGAGTTTTGAGGCGAGGTGGGCGTCCTCGTTGAACATTTCGAAGAAGTCGCCGAGGCGGAAGAGGAGCAGTGTGTCGCGCGGGAGGTGGCGTTTCACTTCGACGTATTGCTGCATCATGGGGGTGAGTTTGGCGGGGGCGTGGGCGGGGGCGGCGGAGGGGGCGGAGGGGGCGGCAGGGGAGGCGGCGGTGCCGGAGGATGATGCGGAATTGTCGGATTTGGCGGCCATGATGCGGAGGGAGGTAAAGTAACGGCGGGGGCGGGGGCGGGAAGGAAAAAGAGGGAATGGCCGCAAAATCGCCAGCGGCTTCAGTTTTGCTTCAGTTGCGTTTGGTGTTGCGTTTGGCGTTGGACCTCGCGCGGTGCTCCGCCCCCAATAACCGCGGCTTCCAATAATCGTGATGCAGATTCGTTCACGGAGTTTTCAAGTGAACTCAACTTGAGCGCATATCCGGGCGCATATCGGAATTAACCGAACAGGCTTTTTGGGGGTTATATTAATGACTGATGTTACGCGACCGGCTGATTTCGTAGGGCCTGACCTTGTGTCAGGCCGTATACGCGTGGGAGGCCACACAGGTAATTCGCGGCCTGACACAAGGTCAGGCCCTACGGAATCCTGCCAATCGCGTAACATCAGTTGTTTATTATTTCCGCAGCGCGGCGAGTTCCTTGCGGATGAAGAGGCGTTCGACGCAGCCGTCGAACGGGCGCGCGGCTTCGGCGTCGAGGAGTTCGAGCGCGGTTTCGGCGTCGTTCTTCACGTAACGGTAATAGCCCGCCGCGAAGAAGCGCGCCCCGGCCAGAAGGTTTTCTTTTTCGGCGTCGGAGACTTCCATGCCGTTGATCGCGGCGACGATTTCCTGCCAGTGGCCTTTGCCACTCCAGAGTTTCATCATTTCCTTGTGGCAGGGCGAGGCGGCAAGCAGGGTGCCGGCCAGCCTTTCGACCGCGACGTCCGCCTTCATGCTTTCGAGCGCGCGGTTTTTTGCGGTGAGCCAGAGGAGCCAGCATGCGTCGTAGTCGCTGTCGTCGTTTCCCTTGGAATCATGGATGTTCGCCTCGTAGTCGCTGGTGAATTGCGCGAGGGCCTTGGCGTGGTTTTCGAGAAACACGTGGTTGAGCGCCGAGTTTCGCGGCAGGGCGAGAGCGACGGCGGATCGCACGGCGTCCTGCGGCGTGCTTTCGGGCTTTTCGCCTTTTTTGATGAGCGCGGCGCGGTCGGCGCGCCAGTTGTGGAGCGCGTCGAAAATCGCGTCGTAGGTGGCGCGCGCTTCCCGGTGTGCGCCGCCGGCGTCGAGGATGATGCCCATGTGCATTTGCACGCCGAGGTCGTCGGGCGCGAGTTGCGCGGCCTGGCGGATGGTTTCGAGCGCCTCGGCGTGGCGTCCGAGATTTTTGAGCGCGACCGCCTTGTTTTTTAGCGCGTCGCTCCGGGCGGCGTCGGCAGCGGCGGCGGTGGTTGCGTCGGATTGGACGCGGGCGAGTGTTTGTCCGGCGGCGGCGAGTTCGCTTTCGTGTTGTTTTTGGAGCGCGGATTGCGCGGGCGAGGCGGGTTGCGCCGCGACGAGAGCGAGGGCGAGGGCGGCGATTTTTGCGATGGGCATGGGCGGGCGGAATTTCATGGAAATTGAGAGAGCGCGCGGGGCGCGAATGTTTCCTGGATGTTTCACAGCGACGCGATTTTCGCGGCGAAGGCGGCGCGGTCGGGCGCGTTGAAAAATGAGGTGCCCGCCACAAATGTGTCCGTGCCGGCGGCGCGGCATTCGGCGGCGGTGCCGAGGTCGATGCCGCCGTCCACTTCGAGGCGGAACGCGAGCGAGCGTTCGCGGCGCCATGCGTCGATTTGCGCGATTTTCGGGAGCACGTCGCGGCGGAAACTTTGTCCGCCGAAGCCGGGTTGCACGGTCATCGCGAGCACGAGGTCGACGCCGGCCAGGTGCGGTTCGATTGCGGAGGCGGGCGTGCCGGGGTTGAGGACGATGCCGTTTTTGCAGCCGAGCGCGCGGATGCGCGCGAGCGTGGCGGCGTGGTCGTAGCGCGGCTCGATGTGTATGCTGATGAGGTCCGCGCCGGCTTTCGCGAAGGCTTCGATGTAGAGGTGCGGGTTGTCGAGCATCAGGTGCGTGTCGAAAAAGAGGCGCGAGTTTTTGCGGAGCGCGGCGACGGTTTGCGGGCCGAAGGAGAGGTTGGGCACGAAATGCCCGTCCATGATGTCGAGGTGTATCCACGCGAGTTCCCGCGGGCGCGCGAGGTTTTCAACGGCGGCGGTTCCGGCGGCGAGGTTGGCGTGATCGGCGGCAAGGATGGACGGGGCGAGGATGGGAGGCATGGGTGGAATGGGTGGAATGTGGACAGAGGACAGAAGACAGAGGACAGAGGACAGAGGACAGAGGAATGCGGATTGCGGAGTGCGGAATGCGGAATGTGAATTGCTTCGGAGTGATGTGCCGGTGGGCGCGGTGGGTGTGTGATTGCGGTGGTTGCTGGCTCAAATTATCTTTTCGTGTCCGTGATAATGGCACTGTTCGCGCACGCCTGTGCGCGCGCCTGTTCGCGCGCGGCGTCGTGATGGTCGTGGTTGCGCCCATGCCCGCGTTCGTGCCCGTGCTCGCGCTCGCGTTCGTGCCCATGTTCGCGTTCATGCCCGTGCTCATGCTCGCGCTCGCGCCCGCGCGTATGCCCGTGCTCGCAGTCGTCGCAGTTGCCGCCGCCTTCGCCGTGGCGGCCGCAGGGGCGGCGGCGTTTTGCCGGGAAGCGTCCGCCGAGGTCGACCGCCACGGGCGCGGTTTGCACGGGCGCGTTTTGCACGGACGCAGTTTGCGCGGCGGCGGCCTGGCGTTTGCGCGCATTGTTCGCGGTGATCAAAATCGCCGCCGAAAAGGCCGCGATTACCGACACGGATATCAAAACAGCAAGAAACATGCGGCTGTTATCCGTGCTTCATCTTCGCTTGGCGAAGAGAAAATTCGGAGGGCGGTTCCTGGCATTTTTCACCGCGGCGCGATCACCAGCTGCAACTGGTCGCGATACATCGTGGGCGAGGCGCCTTCGAGTTTGCGGAACACGCGGTTGAACTGCGACAGCGACTGGAAGCCCGCCTCGAACGCCGCTTCGCTCACACGTTTGTGCGGGTTGAGCAGCAGGTTCTTGACCTTCTCCACGCGCACGCGCGCGAGGTAGTCGGTGAACGTCATGCCGGTCGATTTCCTGAACATCTTGCAGAAATAATACGCGCTCGTGTTCACCGATTGCGCGACCTGCGCGAGCGTGAGATCGTCGTCCTGGTGCTCGTGGATGAAGTTGCGCGCCTTCGTGACCACGGGCGACTCGGAGTGCTCCTCGCGCACCAGGAGCTGGTTGCTGATCGCCGCGAGGTGCCGCGCAAAAACCGTGAGCAGCCGCAGGATCGAGTCGTATTTTTTTTTCGTGACGACGCGGCTCTGAAAATACGCCTCCCCGAGCGATTTCAGGTCGGCCTCCGAACCCCATTTCACGAGCTGGCGCGCGACTTTGTCGAACTGCGCCTGCGTCGGGTTCTGGAAAAACACCTGCCCCGTTTGCAAAAACGCCACCAGGTTTTCGCCCATGCGAATCGGCACCGCCGAGTCGCACAGGCCCGCGAAACACCTCAGCGTCGCCGGCTCGCTCGACGCCTGCTGCTCCACCTCGCGCTGCAATTGCAAACACGCCGAGCACGATTGGTTCGATTTCGCCATGAGCGCGCAAAACGGGTTTTGTTTCGGGTCGCCCGCATGTTGCAAGTCGAACGCCTCGATCGCCCGCAAACTCAGCGGCAGCCCCGTCGCCTCGCGGAACGCCTGCTCGTAATCCCTGTATATCTGCAACTGCTTGAATTGGCTCACAAGCATGCGGCTGCGCTTGGCGGGATTGTCGGGAGTGTCCATGTAAAATAAGATTCGAAAATGTGTCTGCGTTTGAAAAACGGCGGACGGCATCCGCGCATGAAGTGCCATTGACCCCGCCCTGAAAAGCAAAATATGCGCCATCGCTCCTTGGCGGCCCAAGGCATTTGCCGCACTTCTTGTCATCGCAAACCAGGGTTCCCGCGCGAAGTTCCCGCGCGAAGTGTCCGCGCGCGCCTTTTGCATTTTCCCTCGCCAATCCGCGCCGCCGCTGCGCGTTATCGACGCACATCATGCCATTCAAACAACTCGGATTGCCGGACGCACTCGTGCGCGCCTCACAAGTCATGGGCTACACGCAGCCGACGCCCATCCAACTGCGCGCCATCCCCGCCGTGCTCGGCGGACGCGACCTCATCGGCTCCGCGCAAACCGGCACCGGCAAAACCGCCGCGTTTGCCATGCCCATCCTCGCCCGCCTCGGCGCGCACCGCCCCGGCCCGCCGCGCGTGCTCGTGCTCGAACCCACGCGCGAACTCGCCGCGCAAGTCGCGGCCTCCTTCCGCGAACTCGGCCGCTTCACAAACCTCCGCGCCGCCGTCATCCACGGCGGCGTCGGCTACGGCAGCCAGCGCGCCGCCCTCCGCGCCGGCGCCGACATCCTCATCGCCACCACCGGGCGCCTCCTCGATTTTCTCCAGGAAAAAGAAATCACCCTCTCCGGCCTCGAAGTCCTCGTGCTCGACGAAGTCGACCGCATGCTCGACATGGGCTTCATCAACGACGTGCGCCGCATCACCTCGCAATGCCCGCCGCAACGCCAGACACTCTTCTTCTCCGCCACCGTGCCGCCCGAAATCGAAGCCGTCGCCCGCTTCGCCCTGCGCAACCCCGAACGCGTCGAAATCGACCGCGCCCGCGCCGTCACCGAAACCATCACGCACAACCTCTACCCCGTTTTGCACGAACAGAAATTCGAACTCCTCCTCGCGCTCCTCAACCGCACCGACTTCAAAAGCGTGATCATCTTCTCGCGCACCAAACACGGCGCCGACCGCATCGCGCGCAAACTCAAGGCCGCCGGCCACCCCGCCGCCACGCTCCACGCCAACCGCTCCCAAAACCAGCGCACCGAAGCCCTGGCCGGCTTCAAGAGCGGACGCCACGACGTGCTCGTCGCCACCGACATCGCCGCGCGCGGCATCGACGTCTCCGGCGTCTCGCACGTCATCATTTTCGACGTCCCCGAAAAACCCGACGACTACGTGCACCGCATCGGCCGCACCGGCCGTGCCGAAGCCGAGGGCGACGCCTTCATGCTCGTCACGCCCGAGGAATCCGGAGACGTGCGCGACATCGAACGCTTCATCGGCGCCCGCATCGAACGCCTCGCGCTCGACGGTTTTCCCTACAAAAACGGCGCCCCGCCGCACATCGACACCAGCCGCCCCCTGCAAAATCCCCGCCGCAAAAACGGCATGCACCAGCAACAACACGGCGGCGGCCAGGGCGGTGGCGGCGGCCAGGGTGGTCTGGCGAAAGGCACGCGCGGCCAAAACCAATCGCGCCGTCAAAGTGGCCGCCCCCACGGTGGCGGCCATCCGACGCATCACCCCAAAGGCAAACCCGGCGCCCACTGGCGCCGCGCATCCACATCCACCCGGTAAATTGCCCGGCGGCCGTCCTTGCCGGAGGTGAAATGGACAGCCGTGTCCGTGTGATTGAATATCGGATGCGGATGGCCGTCCTGACAATCCCAAGAGGAAAGATGCCCGCACAGCGGATGCATCTCAAAAACTAGTATCCCATAACGCATGTTTTTTCGCATATGTTCTATTGAATATATCAGTTGGTAACTGATGTTACGCGATCGGCAGGGTTTTGTAGGGCCTGACCTTGTGTCAGGCCGCGAATTACCTGTGAGGCCTCCCACGCGAACGCGGCCTGACACAAGGTCAGGCCCTACGCACCGCGTAACATCAGTTAATAACTGACATTACGCGGCCGGCCAACGCTCCGGCCTCTTTGCGATAGCTTCGCCGTTCCGGGCGCCAGGGCAAGCCGGAGGTTTGCCAGATATTAGACAGGTTAAGCGACGCAGTCGC